>SEEV01000960.1 GCA_004211695.1 Rhodococcus sp. (in: high G+C Gram-positive bacteria) | reverse complement strand
CAGCACCTCCATGGTGCGCTGGTTGAGGTAGTGGGCCTTGGGCAGGTGGGAGGTGCTGGTGTGCCGCTCGACGAGGTGGTGGTCGATGCCGTGCTCGGACAGCAGGATCGAGGTGGTCAATCCACACCCACCTCCGCCGACGACGAGTACGGGGACGGTGATGTCAGACATGGTTGGTGCTCCTGGAAACAGTGGTGAGGGGGTGCGGACGGGTTGCGGCGGTGAAGCGGTGGCGCATCTCGCCGATGGTGTCGGCGCGGCTGACGAGTTCGTCGTCGACACCGATGAGCCGTTTCGGATCGCGGGTGAAGCCGATACCGGAGGGGGTTCCGGTGAAGATGAGGTCGCCGGGGCGCAGCGGCAGAATCGACGACAGATAGGACACGAGGACCGGGATCGGGAAGATCAGGTGCCGGGTGCGCGAGTGCTGCATCAGCTCGCCCGACAGGACCGTGCTGACCTCGATGTCGTCGGGATCGGCGAATTCGTCCGGGGTGACGAGCAGGGGCCCGATCGGGGCGAAACCGGCGAACGACTTGCCGAGGTTGAACTGCTGCGGCGGGGGACCGGACAGCTGCAGGTCCCGCTCGGACAGATCCTGGCCGAGGGTCAGCCCGGCCACATACTCCCAGCCCTCGGAGACGGGAACGTTCCGGGCCTCCTTGCCGATGACCGCCACGAGTTCGACTTCGAAATCGACCGAGCCGCCAGGGTGTTCGATGGTGTCGTAGGGCCCGGTGATCGAGGCGGGGAACTTGGTGAACACGAATGGAGCGTCGGGCAGGGTCAGCCCGGATTCTTCGACGTGGTCGGCGTAGTTCACGCCGACGGCGAAGATCTGGCCGGGCCGGGGAACCGGGGCGCCCAGCTCGGACTCGACCAGCGGTGCCCCGCCGGTGAAGTCCACCGTGGTCGCCCATGCGGTGAACTCGTCCCAGCGGTCGAAAATCTGCTGGGGTTCGGCGGAAAAGCGGCCCCCGCTGGCCGCCTCGACGTCGACAGCGATTCCGTCTGCCACGACCTGGAGCCGGCCGGCTTGGTTTGCCACACGCATGAGAAAAAGTCCTTAGATAGGAGTGGAGTGCCGCTGGGTCGAGCCGAGCGCGAGCAGCTCAGCTGGTCAGTGCCGCCATCGGGTCGGGCAGGTCCGGGCTGGTCTGCAGGGCCCAGGAGTGGGTAGTGATCTCCGAGACCG
>SEEV01000959.1 GCA_004211695.1 Rhodococcus sp. (in: high G+C Gram-positive bacteria) | reverse complement strand
CCGTTCGAGGAGACGCCGCAGCGCACGCACGGCCCGCAACCCCTCGGCGGGGTCGGGGCTGCCCGCCGCTGCGGCGAGCGTGGTTGCTTCGGTCATGCATGTCAATTTAGGTTGACACCCATCGGGTGTCAACCTAAATTGACAGAATTCGGAAGAACCGTCAGTACGCCGCGACCGCCCCGTCGACGGCGATCTGCAGTTCCTTCTGCACGACGTGGGCGATGTCCATCGGTTTCGCGGGGAGGTCGAACAGCGGCTCCCCGACGAAGACGCTGGCGGACTTCACGTTCTCGGGATCGGGCCCGTGGGCGTCCGGTCCGTAACTGATGCCGATGGACAGCAGCACGGGTGAGACTCCGCGATCTGCCGCACGTTTCGCGATGTGACCGATGCCACTGTTGATGTGCTGCAGGCGGGTCGGGTCCTCCTCGTTGCACGTGCCCTCGGGGAAAATCGCCAGGTTGTCACCGCGGCACAGCCGTTCGGCAGAGATGTCCATCATGAGCCGGCCGGCGTCCGCGACCGCCCGGAGACCGTAGTTCTTGCTGCGGAACACCGGAATGCCGCCCATCATGTCGACCTTCTTGTGCAGGTCGGGGGCGACGAACAATTCGTCCTTCGCGAGCACCCGGGTGCGTCCGATCGCGCGGCGCAGCGGCGTCTTCCAGGCCGTGGCCGCAAGCGTGTACTGATCGCTGTGGGTGATGTGATTGGCGGCGACGATCATCACCCTGCCGGACTTCACCAGCCGGGCCAGCTGCGCCTCGGCGTCGTCGGCATACGTGACCCGCGGCCGGTACTTCGCATACAGCGACGCGTACGCCAACTTGGCGAGCACCCGATTCTGCTGATGGTCGCGGTAGTACGCGTACACCGTTTCATAGTTCTCGAGAGTTACCTCGGGCTTGTCCATGCTCGTCCCCGCTCCGTCGTCCTATCGCCAGGCTACCAACCTACGATTGCGTAGCCTACGGTGCAGTAAGTTTTGGGAAAGTGCAGGGAAACTGTGCGAACTACGCGATTTCGGGTACAAAAGACCTGTGATCCGCCCGGCCATTTCCACCGACCTGCCCGCTCTGCAAGACATCGAAATCGCGGCGGGTGCGCCGTTTCGTGACATCGGAATGGACGCCGTCGCCGACGATCCCCCGTTCACACTCGACGAGTTGACCGAATACCTCCAGCTGGAATGCAT
>SEEV01000399.1 GCA_004211695.1 Rhodococcus sp. (in: high G+C Gram-positive bacteria) | reverse complement strand
TTCCGGGATCGACCTCGTCGACGTCTCCAGCGGCGGCCTGACCCCGGAGCAGAAGATCACCGTCGGACCGGGATACCAGGTGCCGTTCGCTCGCCGGATTCGCAACGAGACATCCCTTCCGGTCGCGGCCGTCGGGCTGATCACCGACTCCTCTCAGGCCGAGCAAGTCCTCGTCGACGGAGCCGCCGACGCTGTTTTCGTCGGACGGAACCTGCTGCGTGAGCCGATGTGGCCGCTCAAGGCGGCAAAGGAGCTCGGCGTCGAGGACACGCTCGACTGGCCGACCCCGTACCAGTCGGCCCGCTACCGAGGCAACATCCCCTGATCTCCTGGTGGGCGCGATCGTTGACATGGATGGGTGCCCACCCGGTACCGTAAGAAAACAATCGTTCGTATGTGGTAAGCGTGCCGGGGTCCCGAGGACTTCCGCGCGCGCCGGGCGGCATCCACGGCCGCATCATCGCCGCCAGCGTTCGTGTTCGCCGAGCAGCTCTACCTGAAGGAGAAAAAAGATGTCCGAGACCAGCCCCAGCCGTCATCAACTGCTGATCGACGGCAAGTGGGTGGATCCGGTCGAAGGCGGCACTGTCGACGTCTTCAACCCGTCGACCGGAGAAAAGCTCGCCGAGATCGCCGCAGGCGGCCCGCGCGACGTCGAGCTGGCGGTGCAGGCCGCACGCCGTGCATTCGACGACGGCCCGTGGCGGCGGATGCCGGCCGAGGCCCGTGCCCGGATCCTGCACCGCTTCGCGGACCTCGTCGAGGCCAACGCGGACGAGATCGCCCTCATCGACACGCAGGACTGCGGAAAGCCCTACGCGTTCATCCGCGACATCGACCTGCCGAACATGGCCGATCTGCTGCGCTACATGGCCGGGTGGACCACCAAGCTCGAGGGACGCACCATCCCGCTGTCGCGGCAGAACCCCGGAGACTTCTTCTCCTACACCCGCCGGCAGCCGGTCGGCGTCGTCGCACAGATCATCCCCTGGAACGGCGCCGCACTCGCCGCGGTCTGGAAGCTGGCCCCGGCGTTGGCCGCTGGATGCACCGTGGTGCTCAAACCCGCTGAACTCGCCTCCCTGGCCCCGCTGCGCCTGGCGGAGTTGGCCGTCGAAGCCGGTGTGCCCGACGGCGTGGTCAATGTGATCACCGGAACGGGCGCCGACGCCGGTGCTCCGTTGGCCGGTCACCCGCAGGTCGACAAGGTCGCGTTCACCGGATCGGTCGAGACCGGCAAGAGGATCGTCGTCGCGGCGGCGTCGAACCTGAGCAAGCTGACGCTCGAACTCGGCGGCAAATCCCCCAATGTCATCTACGACGACGCCGATCTCGACATCGCCGTCGACGGAGTGCTCGGTGCCGTCCTCTATGCCCAGGGTGAGGCCTGCACGGCCGGGTCGCGGCTGTATGTGCAGCGCAACGTCTACGAGGAGGTCCAGACCCGTATCGCCGCGAAGGTGCCGGAGATCAAGATCGGCCCCAGCGCCGAGCGCGGCGTCCTGGTCGGCCCGATGATCTCCGACCAGCACCGCTCCAAGGTCAAGACCTTCGTCGAGGGTGCACTCGGCGACGGAGCGGAGATCATCGCCGGTGGTGCCCAGACCCGCGAGCCCGGTTACTACCTCGAGCCGACCGTGCTCGGCGGGGTCGATGACGACATGACCATCGCCCGGGAGGAGATCTTCGGCCCGGTGGTGTCGCTGATGCCGTTCGACGACGAAGCCGAGGTGTTGCGCCGCGCGAACGACACCACCTACGGTCTGGCGGCCGGAGTGTGGACGAGCAACGTCGGTCGCGCTCACCGCTTCGCCGAGGCGGTCAACGCCGGCGCGGTATGGGTCAACTGCTACAACGTCTTCGACGCCGCTCTGCCGTTCGGTGGCTTCAAGCAGTCCGGCTGGGGTAAGGAGATGGGCGGCGAAGCCCTCGACGGCTACCTGCAGAGCAAGGCGGTCACCGTCTCGCTCGCCTGACACTGTTCGTCGACCCCCCGTAAACGCCCGGCTGGTGCACCAGCCGGGCGTTTACGCGTTCCGTGGCCGAATCCCGGTGGGTCACTCACCACTCGAACGCTGTGGGCTCGTCCGGTCCGGAATCCTCGTTGTGACCGTTGACACGACAAGTGATGTCGCACTAACATACGTACGTTCGTTTTTCCGTGGCGGTTCCATTTCGAGCTACCGCATGCGTTCAGTTCCGGGTGCGATTCACGATCGAATTCACTACTCGCCGTGTGTACTCCGGTCCGTCGCACTCGTCCCGTCTGCGCCTCCTGCCTTGTCGGCGGCGCCCCAGACACAGGAGCACGTCATGACAACGTCGACGCTCACCGGCGTGCGTGTGACATCTACACGCGCGCCCCTCTACAGCTGGTGGGTCCTGCTGGTCAGCCTGCTGTGCTTCATGACCTGCTTCATCGGGCTGAACACCGTGGCCGTGTTCGGCACGGTCATCCAGGACGACTGGGGAATCAACGCCACCCAACTGTCGTTGCTCACCACCGCATCGATGCTCACCTTCTGCGTGGTTCCGGTCTTCGCCGGCAAGTGGGCCGCCCGTATCGGGGTGAAGAAGATCGTCGTCATCGGCCTGCTCTGCAATGTCGTCTCGGGGATATTGATCCCGGTCGTCGGTGAGTCCTACACCGGCATGCTCGTGCTGCGTCTGCTCCTGGGCTGCTGCGGCGGCGTGATGAATGCGTCCCTGGCTACCCACGCATCCTTGTGGTTCCCCAAGAACCGGCGCGGTTTCGCGACCGGCCTGCTGATGGGCTTCCTCGGCGTCGGGTTCTCGATCACCTCGTTCGCCGGGCCGCTGCTGACCGACGGCGGTATGTCGTGGGAGATCGCCTCGATGTGGCTGACCGTGGTCCCGAGCATCGCCTGCGGTGCGTTGTTCGTGCTCACCGTCAAGGACTTCCACCAGGCCCACCCCGGTGTGCCCTCGATGGACGCCCTCGTTGCCGAACCCGTCGGACTCCGGCGCCCGCACTCGACCCGTTTCGACGCGCTCCCCAAACCGGGATCACTCGCTGAGGCGCTGCGCAGCTCCCGTGTGTGGTGGTCGTCGCTGTACGGTGCAGGCACTGCGATCACCCTTTACGGGCTTTCCTACGCCCTGCCTTTGTTTCTCGAACAAGACCGCGGCATGACGCTGCTCGACGCCTCGGCGATCATCGGCGTCACCTTCATGTTCAAACTCGTCGCGGCTCCCATCGGCGGGCTGATGTCGGACCGGCTCTTCCGCGGCGAGCGATTCCAGACGAACATGACCGGTGCCGGTCTGGCCGGCATCATGGTGGTCGCCCTGCCCGGGATTCCCGCGAGCACTCTCGGGATCTACCTGTGCATGATGTTCCTGGCAGCATCGTTGTACGGTGGCACCTACTGGGCGTGGGCAGCGGAACTGTCTCAGCCGCAGGCGAACTACCAGACGAGCGGACTCATCGTCACCGTCAGCAATGTCGGCGCCGTGCTGGCCGCCCCGATGCTCGGATTGATCATCGACGCCACCGGCAGCGCCACTTACGCCATGGTCACCATCGGAGTCCTCGGTCTGCTGAGCGTGGAGTGCGCCCGCCGCTCACGGCTGTAGACCGACCTTCACCCCCCTGATCGCCGACCCGCGAGACCGCACACCAGCCGTTGCGCCAACCTTGCGGGTCGGCTCCCAAACGCTCTCCGGTTCCGGGCGGTTCACACGACGGCGGCGCGAGCCCGGAGCCGGAGAGCACTCCCGCACACTCTGCGGGTCGTGCTCGACAACACCCGAGATGCCTCGCATGACGGGACGAGCACTGACGAAAGGGGCTCGGACCGCGATCCGGTCCGAGCCCCTTTCGTCGAAGTAAGGAAGTCAGCGAATGGTCCAGTCGAACGACATCTGCCGGGTGAACCCGACTACACCGTGCTTGGAACTGGTGTATGTGGTGCCGCCCCCACCGGCGATGAACGCGGCGACCGAGGCGGTGTTGACGATCGACCCACCGCCGGCGGCAAGCATCGACGGCAACACCGCCCGGGTCATCAGGAACATACCCTTGAGATTGACGGCGATGATGCGGTCCCACAGGGCCTCGTCGGTTGTCGAGGAGTGTGGCGTAATCGTCGAGCACGCCCGCGTTGTTCATTAGCACCGTCACGTTGCCGGCCACCGCCATCGCTTCGGCGGCCGCCGACTCCACCGCCGCGGCATCGGAGATGTCGACCGCCACCCCGTGAGCCGCTCCGCCCGCCCGGCGGATCGGTGACCACGTCATCGATACCGGCCGGGTCGAGGTCCCACACGACGACCTCGGCGCCTTCGGACGGGAACCGTAGAGCGCTCGCCCGGCCGATCCCCGACGCGCCGCCGGTGATCACCGCCGTCCGATTGGCAAGACGAGTCCCGGTTCCACTGGCAGTTTCGATCACAATTTCCTCCCCTGAAAACGTCGAGTGATGAATACACAGCCACCTGGCGCACCGGCCACCCGCCGCTACGTCCGAATCGGTACGGCCTCGGCGCTGCTCAAGCGTTCGTCGACCGCGGGTAGTGCTCGGCTATGTTCCGCGCGTCCTCTGGAGCACAGTCACCGTCGGCCATGATCTGCCAGAGTGCGGCGACGAATTGATCATCTGTCAGTCCGAAGTGCACCAGCAGTTCGTCGGCCGGAACGCCGCCGTAGGGCAGCCAGGCCAGCGCCACACGAACCATCGCGTGTGCGCATCGGTTTCCGCCCGAGAACGCACCCTTCTACGTTCGCCGTCCCGCTTGTTGCGCCGCAACCGCTTGTAACGCTCGACCTCGGCGTCGACATCAGACGACGCTATCCCGCCGAAGCGTCTGGGCTGCATAGTAGTTACTTTCAAATATGATGCACCACAAGTTAATTCACGTCGCGACCGACAGTAGGTGTGGGGTCCGCCGTCGAATGGATGGCAGGAGCAGACCGGTGGATAGGGTGTTGCGCCACGTCCGTCGCGAAGTGACGCGCAGGTGTGCGGGGCGACGTAGATGACCCCATAGCCCCGCACAAACAAACCTGCCTCGCTCGGGTCAGCTGGAGCCGCCGAACGGCTGCCGCAGCCGTCAGTCGCGGAAGGGCTGCTTAACCCAACCCTGATCCCAGTTGGACACCTGGTGTGTGCGTCCGCGCAGTTCCTGGAAGTACCAGGTGCCGTCGCGCTTGACGAACTGATCGGTGTAGTTGATGGTCAGGATGACCGGGTCCTTCTTGGTGGCGTCCTGACTGTTCTCGATGGTGCACAGGCACAGCAGGTAGAAGTATCCAACTGCGCTCTGGCCGTCGTCGGCGAGCTCCACACGTGGGGCGATCATGTAGTGCAGAGCCCAGGTGATCTTGTCCGACAACGCCCGAAAATGCGCTTTGATCTCCTCATGGCCGGTCATGGAACCACCCTCGCCGTCCACGACCCACCGGCCGTCTTCGACGAAGAGACTGGCGATGCCTTGCGGGTCGTAGCCGTTGTCGCAGAAGCCGGCGTAGCGATACTTGAGCTGTTCGATTGCGCGGACGTCCTCGAGTCGTGTCAGTCGCTCGGCGAGCTCGGTAACGCTCACATCCGCGGTGGTAGCGTTCATGATTACGGGTCCTCCTGTGAGGGTTGATTTCTGGGAAATTTTGGTCAGGAGATCTGTGCGAGAACCTTGGAGACTGTCTCGAGGTTGCGCATGCCCTCGCCCGGGTTGTCTGCCGGGTCGACCCACAGCACCGCCCGTTCGATCCCCAATTCTCGATAGCTCTCGAGCAGTGCGGGATCCGGTGGTGCCGAGGCCACCGCGATGCCGACCGACTCGGGG
>SEEV01000958.1 GCA_004211695.1 Rhodococcus sp. (in: high G+C Gram-positive bacteria) | reverse complement strand
TCGCGGCGGCGGGTGCGGTGTAGGCGGCCTCCTCGCTCATCGGCGGAACGATGTGCAACGACCCGGACCGGCTGGCGGAGGTGCCCTCGGTGATGTTCAGGAAGTCCAGCGACCCGACTGCGTCCAGCCGGCGGCACACCTCCACGATGTCGGTGGGCTCCTGCTCCTCCTCCGGGGAGGAGTGCTCGATGCCGGACACGCGGACGCCGACCGCGAACCCCGGTCCGACGGCCTCACGCACGGCCGAGATGATCTCGCGCAGGAACCGCATCCGATTGTCGAGGTTGCCGCCGTACTGGTCGGTGCGCAGGTTCAGTTCGGGGTTGAGGAACTGGGCGGGCAGGTAGCCGTGGCTCGCCACGATCTCGACACCGTCGAGTCCGGCCTGCTGGAGGCGGCGCGCCCCTGCCGCGTATCCGGCCACGACCTCGGCGATCATCGCCTGGGACATCGGCCGGGGCATAACCCGGAATCGTTCGTTCGGGACCGCCGACGGGGCATACGCGACCGGAAGCGCACCGTCCTGGGATTCCATGATCTCCCGACCCGGATGGAACACCTGACCGAACAAGGCGCACCCGTGCTCGTGAACGGCGTCGGCGACGCGCCGGTATCCCTCGATGCAGCTGTCGTCGGTGGCCATGAGCACGTGGTAGGTGTACCGCGCGGTCTCGTGGATACCGGCGACCTGCATGATGATCAGCCCGGCGCCGCCGGCTGCCCGGGCGCGGTGGTATTCGACGAGCTGGTCGGTGACCGCGCCGTCGTGCACCATCACGGTGTCGTGACCGGAGGAGAAGATCCGGTTCTTCAGGGTGATGTCACCGACCTGCAAGGGGGAGAACAGGGTCGGGAAGAGGGTGTCAGACATGGAATCCCAGTTCTGTACTGGTGGTGGAAAGGGTGGGAGTTTCGGCCAGGAGCTAGCTGGCGTCGGTGTCGGCGAGGACGCGCTGGGCACCGGCGACGGCGACGGCGTCCGCTTCGAAGAGCATGCCCTCGACGAGGAACGAGTTCTGCACCGCGGTCACCGCGGGCCAGGGGCTGGAGAAGAACTCGGCGCGGACCTTCTTGAATGCGTCGAAGTCGTCGCGGTTGCCCAGGTAGGCGGTCAGCTTGACCACCGACGACATCGAGGCGCCGTGCTGGTGCAGGATCTTTTCGATGTTGCGGAACACCTGGCGTGCCTGGGCCTCGAA
>SEEV01000957.1 GCA_004211695.1 Rhodococcus sp. (in: high G+C Gram-positive bacteria) | reverse complement strand
TCGTTCACCACCCGCCCCTACCTGGCTGTCGATGACGCGACCGGTGCGCCGATCGGGCGGGGCGACCTCGACGTGCGTGTCGGGTGGCTGCTCGACCTGATCTCGGGCGCCGAAGCGCAGATGCTGTCGCGGCTGTGGCAACCGGCCACCTTCGATGTCCTGGCCGCCGGATGTGACAGCCACGGCCGGACACTCCCGATGCACGGTCATGTCGCGGCTGCGCGTCTGGGCTGGACCCCGCACTACCCGGACGGTGTCTTTCGTTCCGTCGCGTGTCACGCGGGTGGTGACC
Source organism: Rhodococcus sp. (in: high G+C Gram-positive bacteria) (assembly GCA_004211695.1). Lineage (GTDB taxonomy): Bacteria > Actinomycetota > Actinomycetes > Mycobacteriales > Mycobacteriaceae > Rhodococcus_F. The sequence goes on along the minus strand of SEEV01000957.1, from coordinate 907 downwards.
GCGCAGGCAGTGGGTACTTTGTGGGCGCTGGCGTCCCGGGACACCGCGATCGCTGCACTGTCGGCCCGGTTCGACCCGGCCACCGGCCGCATCGCCGCACCCAGTACTGCTGCGGAGTGCGTGCCGTCCGGATTCGCCCGGGGCGTGGTGCGGCAGCTCATGGCGCGCTCACGCGCCGCCGCCGGTGCGGCAGGCGCGCGGCTGCGGATCACCGACGTGCAGGCACCACCTCAGGTCTCGGCGATGGCTCGGCTTTCCGCAGCGGATCGACAACTCTCCCACCTCACCGTCACCGACGCCGTCATGACGTTGACGGTGACACTGCCCACCACCGTCGCCCCGACGGGCCGCGCGCAGTGGCGGCGAGTCCGGTTGACCGCCGCGGTCCCGCCGCACCTGCACGGGCGGCCGATCGGCGAGTGGCATCTCCCGACCCTCGTCCTCGACCACCGAGGTCTGCTGTTGCGGTGCGCTGCCACCGAAGCGGTCCCGGCCGCTGATCTGACCTCGGGAACGACGGCGGTGGGCGTGGACTGGTCCCCGTCCACGCTCGGTGTGGCCGCCATCACCACACACACCCCGGAGGGGCTGGTGTCGGATTACCGGGGTTTCACGTACGACGACCGGGGCCTCGGGATCAAGCTGGCCCGCCTGCAGACCGAGGGGCAGCTGCTGCACCGGAAGGCTGCTCGCCTGCGCCGGCTCGCCGCGGCCGCCCCACCCGAGGTCCGGGCACAGCTGGAGGCGAAGATCGCCGTCCTCGACGCCCACCGCGAGGCGGTGGGTATCAAGCGGGGGTGCCTCTCTATTTGTCAAGCCGCCCTTTCGGATTCTTTCTCGTGTTGCCGGTGGCTGCGCCTTTCGTCGGCGAGCATGATGCGCCAGACGTGATCGGACAGGTGCCGCT
>SEEV01000956.1 GCA_004211695.1 Rhodococcus sp. (in: high G+C Gram-positive bacteria) | reverse complement strand
ATAGAGGATATGCAGGTCCGCCAGGCGCCGGAGCTCCTCGATGTCGTCGGGCGTCACCCCTCGGTCGAGAATCTCGTCGAGATCTTCCTGACCGAACTCGAGGTGGCCGCGAAATATCCGCTGTTCCACGAACTGCTCGATCCCCGCACCGCGCCACGTGCGGCCGAACTCCTTTTTCAGTCGGCGAGCATCATGGCGGTCCGGGAGGCGTCCTGGAAGCCGATCCTGCACCGCTATGCCGAACAGGGTGTTGTTCGTTCGGACCTCGACCTCGCGGCCACGGTGCGCTGGATCACCTATCAAATGTTCTGGCTGGTCACCCATCCGGCCGTACTGACCGACGACACGGCTGAACTGCGCGAGTATGTACGCCGGTACATACTCGGGGGCATCGTGGCCTAGTCTAGGCCGTATCCCGTTGGAGCGAAGCCGATGAGCGCGCGCCGCGTCGACGGAGCGACTGATTAGAATCTATAAGGAAGCAGAGCGCGGCGCCTACGGGCTGCCCTTCCCGGTAGACCCGTCGAGCCCTGACGGCAGGAAGAAGTCCCGCAATCGGCAGGAGTCGTTCGCGACTCGTGACGAAGCGCAGGCCCGAGCCGACGAATTGAACGCCGCACGGCACACCGGCGGCACTAACGCACTGGCCGAGCAGCGGAAGGCCGGTGATCTGCCGTTCGGTTACTACGCCCGAGCGTGGCTGGACAGCTTGCGGGTAAAGGTAGCGCAGGGTCGGCTGAAGCAACGCACCCTCGACGACTACGAGAGAGGTCTCACCCGTTGGGAGGGATGATGCACACGCCTCACCGGTACGCGTTCTTGCAGGCTAAGCTCAAACGTCGAGACAAAGTACGTAGCATGTAACGTCGTTAGCTACCTCACTGCAGAGTGTCAATCGCCATAACGGCGCGGCCCTTTGTCATTTCCGCGGTGCCACAACCCGGCTCATGCGGCGCCGGATGAAATTGCAGCGGAGCGGCTGAGAACGAGGGCGTCGACAAACTTGAACCGTCCTGGACGAGGTGGAGGCTCCTGATCTAACAAGGAGAATGCTGGTATGCCTGGACCGAAGAAGTCCGACGCCGAGACCCAGGAGCGCGCCGTCCGGATGTATCGGGACCGGATCGACGAGCGCGGAGGCTCGAAGGTCGCAGCCCGTCGCCATGTCGGCGAGCTGCTCGACATCGCGCCGGCGACGCT
>SEEV01000063.1 GCA_004211695.1 Rhodococcus sp. (in: high G+C Gram-positive bacteria) | reverse complement strand
CGTGGTGCGGACCGTCTTGCGCAGGTGCACCCCGACGATCCCGTTCTCACGCATCACTCGTTCGACCCGCTTGTGGTTCACCTCGATCCCGGCATCGCGCAGCTCGGCCGTGATGCGCGGGGCCCCGTAGGTGCCATCGAAGTCGTCGTGAATTTCGCGGATCCGCTCGGCCAGCTCCTGGTCGGCACGGGCGCGTGCGGCTCGGGCCGGTGCGGCGGCAAGCCACCGGTAGAAGCCGGACCGGGAGACCTCGAGGATCTGGCACAGCCACTTCACCGGAGCGGTGTCGCGGTGGTCGTCAACGAACTGGAAGCGGCTCACCAGTTCGTCTCGCCCGCGAAATATTTCGCGGCCCTGCGCAGGATCTCCCGTTCGGTTTCGAGCTTCCGGATTTGGGCTTTGAGCTGCTTGTTTTCTTCCTCCAACACGGACTCGGACGATACCCCGCCCGCCGATGTCGGCTTCCGGGGCCGGTCCGCTGCGGACGGAGTGCCGGTGCGTTTGCGGTCGGCGCGGACCCAGTTGCGCAGGGTCTCGCGGCTGACGCCCAGGTCGTTGCCGATGCCCTCGAAGGTGTGGCTCGGATCGGACAGGTACAGCGCGACGGCATCGGCCTTGAATTCCGCCGAGTACGGCTTCATCGCCATTTGTGACATCACTTCCTCTGGGCCCTTCACGACCCAGTGTTCAGGATGTCCTCACTCTGGGGGGAACCCCCGGGAACTGGCCTTCGACTGACTACGCCGCCGCCGCGGGCGCGCAGGTGATCGCAATTGAGGATCTGACCACCCTCGAGACCCGCGGGCACGGCCGGGTCAACAACAACCGGGCCGCGCAGTCCGCCCGCCGCCAAGCGGTCGCGGCCCTCGCGCACACCGCCGCCGGTCTCGGCATCACGGTGGTCTCGGTGCCCGCCCGAGGATGCTCCGCACAGTGTCCGGGCTGCGACGAACCGCTCTCCCGCCCCGGCGGCTACCACACCGCGTGGTGTCCCCGCTGCCGGGTCGGTGGTAACCGGGACCACATGGCCGGGGTGAACCTGGCCAAACGCGCACTGCTCGGCAGAAGCAAAGTCACCAGGCGGCGTGGGCAGATGCCCACGATCCGGGTCGCCGAACATGCGCCGGTGCGCAAGTGCCGGGACAAGAACAATCCCACCCGAGCAGACCACGGCACCGCCGGGTCCGCCACAGCCTCCCTGCCGTGACACAGCGGTTGGGGTGAATCCGAAACAGCACGTTCCTGCACCACAAGCGTCGGTGTGGGACACGGTCAAACCCACACCACCGCACGGTGATACCGGTAGCCGTGACACACGTACATCACAGGCGTCCGCCACACCAGTGGCAGATAATATGAGATCTACGTAGACGCTTGCAACACCGAAACTCGCGGACCCGCAGCCGAAAGCGTCGTTCCCGCCGCGCACCGGGAGTACCGTGTGCGCAGGGGGGTCATGAGTCGAGAGTGACGGTGTGATGCCCCCGGCAGTCAAGGGCACCGTGGGTAACCTGCCCCACGAATTGACGAGTTTCGTCGGCCGTCGCCGTGAGGTGACCGAGGCGCGACGCCTGCTGTCCGTGGCGCGTCTGGTGACACTCGCCGGGATCGGCGGGGTGGGGAAGACACGGCTGGCCTTGCGGGTGGCGGCCGACGCGAGTCGCGCGTTCGACGACGGCGTGTGGCTGGTCGAGCTGGGGGAGTTGGACGACGACACGGCCATCGTCGACGCCGTGTCGGCGGCACTGCGACTTCGTGAGCAGCGCACCGGGAATCCGGAGGTGCTGCTGACCGAGTACCTCGCCTCCCGGCAACTGTTGTTGGTGCTCGACAACTGCGAGCACGTGGTCGCCGCGGCCGCCGCGTTGTCGGAGACGTTGTTGCGGAGTTGCCCCGAGTTGCGGATCCTCACGACGAGCCGTGAACCGTTGGGCATCGGCGGCGAGGCGGTACTGCGGGTGCCGCCGTTGACGGTGCCGGAACCGGACCGGACGTCACTGCAGACCTTGCCGCAGTACGAGGCGGTGACGCTGTTCGTCGAGCGGGCGGCCACCGCGGTGCCCGAGTTCGAACTCACCGAGGACAACCATGTGGCCGTCGCCCGGATCTGCCGGCAGCTGGACGGATTGCCGTTGGCGATCGAGTTGGCGGCGGTGCGGCTGCGGGTGATGTCCGCCGAACAGATCCTCCACCGGTTGACCGACCGCTACCGGTTGCTGACGGTCGGGTCGCGCGGGGCGCCGAGCCGGCAGCAGACCCTGCGCTTGTGCGTCGACTGGAGTCACGAGCTGTGCACCGACGAGGAAAGGGAGCTGTGGGCGAGGCTGTCGGTGTTCGCGGGCGGCTTCGAACTGGACGCGGTGGAGGGAATCTGCGCCGGCGACCTGCCGGTGGAGCACGTCCTCGACGTGGTGGCGTCGTTGATCGACAAGTCGATCCTGATCCGGGAGGAGTCGGGGCCTGCGGTGCGGTACCACCTGCTCGAGACGGTGCGTGACTACGGCCGCGAGAAGCTGCAGGAGACCGGCGAGTATGTGACGCTGCGTCGGCGGCATCGCGACTGGTACGAGCGGTTGGTGGTGCAGTGCGAGGCCGAGTGGATCGGACCCCGGCAGGTGATGTGGATCAACCGGCTCGATGCGGAGAAGCTGAACGTGCGCGCCGCGCTGCACTTCTGCCTGACCGAGCCGGGGGAGGCCGGGTCGGGTCTGCGGATCGCCGCAGCGCTGTACCCGTACTGGCGTGCGCGGGGGCTGCTCCGTGAGGGGCGCCGCTGGCTCGGCCAGCTCCTGGGGAGGCACGAGGGCGGCGCGAGCCGGGAGCGGATCGAGGCACTGTACGTCGACAGCGTGCTCGCCGGGATGCACGGCGACCGCGAGGCCGCGAAGGCGCTGGTCGACGAGGGCGCACTACTCGCCGATCGGCACGGTGACACGCTGATGCGTGCCCTGGTGATCCATGCAGCCGGGTGCTGCGCCATGTTCGCCGGGGACCTTCCGCGCGCGCGGGTGTGCTTCGAAGAGGCGCTCGCCGAGTTCCGCGACAAGGGGAATCTGCTCCAATTGACGTGGGGGCTGCTCGGGTTGGCGCTGGTCAGCGGCATGCAGGGAGACGGGGCCGTGGCGAAGATGTGCGGATCGGAGATCTTCGCGCTCACCGAGGCCCACGGCGAGTCCGTCTACCGCGGCTGGTCGCTGTGGGCAGCGGGTATGGCGGCGTGGCAACGCGGGCATCTCGCACTCGCCGACGACTACGTGAAGCAGGGACTGCGGCTGTCCCACCTGGTGGATGACCAGATCAGCGCCTGCGGCGCACTCGAGGTGCTGGCCTGGATCGCCGTCGGCTCCGACCGGCCGCAACGCGCCGCCCAACTGATGGGCGCCGCGGAGGCCCTCGCGCAGGCCGTCGGCAACCCGAGCACCGTCTACCCCAACCTGCTGGTCCACCATGCGGAATGCGAGCAGCAGGCGCGCGCCGTGATCGGGGACCGCGCGTTCGACACCGCGTTCGACCACGGGATGCACACGTCCTTCGACGGCGCCGTCGCGTACGCGCTCGACGAGCGGCGCCCCGACACGGTGGCGGCCACGAACGGCACGACCAACCTGACCCGACGCGAATGGCAGGTCGCCGAACTCGTCGCCGACGGGTTGACCAACAAGGCGATCGCCGCCCGTCTGGTGATCTCGCAGCGCACCGCGCAGGGGCACGTCGAGCACATTCTCGCGAAACTGGGCTTCAATTCGCGCACCCAGATCGCGGCATGGATCGTCGAACACGCGCAGGACCCGCACCCCTGACCGGGCACCTGCCCGGGCGAAACAGGTATGTCCCCGGGTCGTTCAGCCGCTGTACTTCTGCGCTGCGGGCGGGATGCTCATACGCGTCCCCCCATCCGGCTCCAGACCGAGGCCCCCGATGTCCACTGAACCCCGAATCCACCGAAAGCCCGACCCCCGAATGGGGTCACCGGTAGCCGCGGAGGTGGGGTCGTGACCGCGGGCGGCGTCACCCGCCTGCAGGAATTCGCCCAAAAATGTGAACTGATGATCCAACGGTGCCTGAACTGCACAACACTGCTCGCCCCACTGATGGCGACGTGTTCCTCGTGCCAGGGTTCGGAACTCGAGCGGGTCCCGTCCTGCGGCATCGGATCGATCGTGTCGTCGAAGGTGGTGCACCGCGAAGCGACCGGCATCGACCGGGGCCTCGTGCCCTGCACGATCGCGATCGTCGAACTCGACGAGGGCCCGTGGGTGTACACCTGGATCGACGGCGAGGTCCCGGCACCTTCCGACTGCCCGGTTCGCGTGGAGTTCCGGCCGGCGTCGACGGCGGAGCAGCTACCCGTGTTCTCGGTCCGCGCAGCCCGGCAGCGGTGAGTCGCGTGGAAACCCAGACCGCGGACGAACCGGAGGAAGCGTTCGGGACGGAATGGCTGCGCCTGGCGCTGCGTCGGTGCGATCTGCTCGCGCAGATGCACTCCGTCAGCTCGGATGCGCGGTGGATGATCAGCTTCGCGATCCAATGGGCGCCGTTCGGTGGGGCCGGCGCGGCGGAACTGCTCGAGCGATTCGGCGTCAGCCGGAGGCGATTCATGGAACTCGTCTTCGACGGACTCGCGCCGAAGGCCACCGACGTCCAGAAGCTCCGGGCGATGAAGAGTTACCTGCGCACCTCCCTCGCGGAGGCGTGGGACGTGCACTAGCGCAGATCAGTCGGGCAGCAGATCGTCCAGGTGGATCGGCACCTTCCGGACCCGGATCCCGGTGGCGTGCCGAACGGCGTTCGCCACCGCGGCCGCGGCCCCGACGATCCCGATCTCACCGGCGCCTTTCGACCCCATGGCGTTGGCGTGCTCGTCGACGTCGTCGAGGCACACCGCGTCCAGGTAACGGATGTCGGCGTGAGTGCTGACGTGATAGGAGGCGAGATCCTGGGTCACGACGTGGCCGAACCGTGGGTCGTTCACACTGCTCTCGTGCAGCGCCATCGACACGCCCATCGTCATGCCGCCGACGAGCTGCGACCGAACCGTGCGGGCGTTGATCACCCGCCCGATCGCGAACACCCCGAGCATGCGTTCGACGCTGATCTCGCAGGAATCACGGTGGACGTGGGCCTCCACGAAGTGAGCGCCGAACGAATGCAGCGCGACATTCTCGGCGTCGGGGTTCGCGGGTGTCCCGGCACTCGCCTCCGCTCCCGGCCGCGGGGACGTGCCGTGCTCGTCCCGGAACGCACGGGCCGCCGCGACGATCGCGCTGCCCCAGGAACTGGTTCCGGTGGAGCCGCCCGCGACCGTCGCCGACGGATAGTCGGTGTCCCCGATGTGCAGGTCGACGGCGTCGAGGGGGCACCCCAGTGCGTCGGCGGCGATCTGCGTCAGTGCGGTCCACGCGCCGGTTCCGATGTCGACCGATCCGATTTGCGCGGTGTACCTGCCGTCGGATTGGTACACGATGCGCGCGACGGATCCCGGCATGGTGCCGGCGGGGTACGTCGAGGAGGCGACCCCCATTCCCACCAGCCACTCCGAGTCCGACCGTGCCGCCGCGGTCGCGTCCCGGGCCTCCCACCCGAAGCGCCGGGCACCCTCGCGCAGGCAGTCGGTGAGCCGGCGCCCCGACCAGGGTCGACCCGTGCTCGGGTCGACGGCCGGTTCGTTGCGGATCCGGAGTTCGATCGGGTCGAGTCCACAGGCCTCGGCGAGTTCGTCCATCGCCACCTCGGCCGCGAACATGCCCGGTGTCTCACCGGGGGCGCGCATCCAGGACGGAGCGGGCACGTCCAGGGCCGCGAGGCGGTGGGTGGTGTACCGGGTGGGGCTGGAGTACATCATCCGCGACGGGACCGCCGCCTGTTCCGCGAACTCCTTGATCTTCGCGGACTGTGTGATCACCTCGTGGGACAGCGCGGTGAGCCGGCCGTCGGTGTCGGCGCCGAGCCGGATGTGCTGCACGGTCGGGGCGCGATACGCGGAGAGGGCGAACATTTGCTGCCGGGTGAGCGCGAACTTCACCGGCCGGCCCGCCGTCCTCTGCGCCGCCATCACGGCGAGCACGTTGTGCGCGTGCGGCAGCCCTTTCGAGCCGAACCCGCCGCCCACGTACGGGGCGATCACCCGTACCTGCTCGACTTCGAGTCCGAACAGCGGTGCCAGCGTGCCGCGGACGGAATGGACGCCCTGGGTCGAATCATGCAGTGTCAGGACCGGTCCGGCGCCGCCCGTTGTCCACCGGGCGATGGTGGCGTGCGGTTCCATCGGATTGTTGTGTTCCATCGCGGTCGAATACATCTGATCGACCGTGACCGAGGCAGCGGCGAGCGCGGCGTCGACGTCGCCGTCCTCGGTGTCCGTCGGGAAGCCGGCGTTGACCTCCTCGGGGGCATACAGATCGTCTCTGCCGGAACGGAACTCGGTGTCGTGGGGGAGTTCCTCGTAGTCCACGCGCACGAGGGCGGCGCCGTGGCGGGCGACTTCCGCTGACTCCGCGACCACCGCGCCCAGGAACTGACCGCGGAAGTGGACCTCGGGATCCTGCAGGATCGTGAGCTCTCCATCCGAGGTATCGCTGAGACGGGGCGCATCGAACACCGTGAGGACCGCGACGACCCCGTCCAGCGCCTCCGCGTCCGCCGTGGACATGGCCGTCACGCGGCCCCGTCCGATCGTCGACAGCACCGGGTACAGATACGTCGGATCGTCCACCGGATGCTCGAACGCGTACAACGCCGTTCCGGTGACCTTGTCGTGGGCGTCGACGCGTTCGGTGGGGGTTCCGATCACCTTCGGTTCGACGTGGGTCATCGGGGCGCCTCCTCGGCGAGTGAACGGAGTACCGACACGAGCACCCGCCGGGTCAGGGCAACCTTGAACTCGTTGCCAGGGAGAGGCTGGGCCGCGGCAAGTTCCGCCGCCGCGGCCTCGGCGAACGTGTCGTCGGTCGGCGTCGCGCCGACGAGCACCTCCTCGGCGCGGGTTGCGCGCCAGGGTCGGTGCGCCACACCACCGAGTGCGATCCGCGCGGAGCTGATCGACCCGTCCGCGACCGTCAGTTCGGCGGCCACGGATATCAGCGCGAAGGCGAACGAGGCGCGGTCGCGCACCTTGCGGTAGGCCGACCGGTTCCCGGCCGGCGGCGGGGGCAGTTCCACGGCGGTCACGAGATCACCGTGCGCGAGGACGGTGTCGAGATCGGGCCGGTCGCCGGGGAGCCGGTAGAACTCGCTCAACGGGATGCGCCGCTCACCGCTGGTGTCGCGGACGACCACCACTCCGTCGAGGGCCGTCATCGCGACCGCCATGTCGGACGGGTGCACCGCGACGCAGTGTTCGGAGGCGCCGAGGATGGCGTGGTAACGGACGTAACCGCCGATCGCGGAACAACCGGTGCCGGGTTCCCGTTTGTTGCACGGCGTCGTGACGTCCTGGAAGTAGACGCACCGCGTCCGCTGCAGCAGATTTCCCGCGGTGGTCGCGAGGTTGCGCAGCTGCCCCGAGGCGCCGGAGAGGAGCGCACGGGACAGCATCGGGTAGCGGGCGCGGACTACGTCGTGCGCGGCGAGGTCGCTGTTGCGGACCGCGGCCCCGATTCGGAGTCCGCCGCCCGGAAGGTCGTCGACGTCGCCGAGGGGGAGTCGGCTCACGTCGACGAGAAGACGCGGCTCGGCGATCCCGAGCTTCATGTGGTCGACGAGGTTGGTGCCGCCGGCGAGGAAGGATGCCCGCGGATCACCCGTGACGGTGGAAACGGCGCCGTCGACGTCGGTGGCCCGCTCGTAGTCGAAGGGAATCATGCCTCCGCCGCCTGCCTGATGGCCGCGAGGATGTTCGGGTAGGCGCCGCAGCGGCACAGGTTGCCGTTCATGCGTTCCCGTATCTCGTCGTCGGTCAGCTCGGGTGGCGCGCCGAGATTCTCGGTGACGGCGCTCGGGTGCAGTGACACGAATTCGTCGAGCATCCCGATCGCCGAACAGATCTGGCCGGGGGTGCAGTAGCCGCACTGCAGCCCGTCCTGCTCGACGAATGCCTGCTGGACGGAATGCAGCACCTCACCGTCGGCCAGTCCGTGGGCGGTGGTGACGCGTTCACCGTCGTGGGCGACGGCGAACGTGAGGCAGGACGTGGCCCGCCTGCCGTCGAGGAGCACCGTGCAGGAGCCGCACTGGCCGTGGTCGCAGCCCTTCTTCGGCGCCGTCACCCCGAGGTGGTCGCGGAGCGCGTCGAGCAGGGTCGTGCGGGTGTCTACTTCCAGGGTCCGTTCCTCACCGTCCACGGTGAGGACGATCTTCCGGTACCGAGGACCGGTACGACTGTCCGGGACATTCATGCGGGGAGGTTACCCACGGCCGGAGACCACGAATCAGGGCAGCGCCGCCACAGTTGCGGTGCGTCAGCCGTCAGCCGGCAGGAAGCGCCGGATTGCACGGATCGTGACGGCCGGGCGTGCCTGATGCCACACCTCGCGATCGGCGTGGGACCAGGCATACGTCGGGTTGCCGTCGTGTATGCAGTCGAGGAGTTGTGGCTCGCCGAGTTCCTCGGCCGACCATTCGTAGAGTCGCTGCAGCCGCGGCCCGATGAGGCCGTAGTCGAGCATCTCACCGATGTTGTGCTCGGCGGCGACGTAGGCCGCGACGTCGTCTCCGAGGGGGTATCGATCGGGAAGGACCCGCGAGAGGGAGAGGAAGATGCCGGTCATCGACAGGCGAGGATCGCCGAGGAGGGGGCCGAGCGCGGCGAGCCGGCCGAGCGCCAGTCGTGGCGCGGCGACCAGCGCGTGGGCGTAGAGCACGCGGAGCAGCACGACATTGAGGAAGAAGCGCTCGGGTCGGCTCTCGGCGTCGGCCAGGTCGCGATGGTCCAGGTACGCGGCGGCGATGCTCGCATTGTGAGCCCGATACCACGTGCGTGCGGTGGGATCGGCGACGAAGCACATCCACAGATCGATGGTGTGCGAGGAGGGCGTCCCGCCTCTTCCGCCGCTCCGGGCGACGGCCTCGCACCCGTCGCGCAACAGCCGCTCGTTGACCGCGCGCCACCACGGACTACCGGGCGGTGCGGCCTCGAGCGGCGCCAGCACACCGCGGCCGAGTTGCCAGCGCATGAACGACAACGCCGACCGGCGGAACGGCAAGTGCCGGGGGGCACTGCCGACGGGACCGTGATAGGTACGGGCGCTCAGCTCGAGGCGGGCCGCGGGATCGTCACGCACGGCGTGGACCTGACCGAGTGCCCACTCAGCGGCAGAACTTCGAGAGCTCACGCTCCCATTATCGGACCTGGGCACAGCCGATTCGCATGAGATGAGACCCGGCAGAGACCTCGATATGATGCACATCGAGGTCCGTCCGAGAACTGCACGACTGATCCGAGCATGCACGATGACGCGAAAGTGGTCACGGTCGTCGAGGGGAGCGCTGTCGCGGCGCGCCGCGGCGTCCCCGTGGGGGGCTCTCGATGCGGATTCGCGGCGGATGCCTGCGCGTGTGATATCGCTCCTGGTGGGTCCGACCACGCCTCCGTTGTGGCTCGGGGTGGTGGTCGCGGCGACCGTGATCGCCGTGGAAACTGTTGTGGTGCACCAGCTCGACAAGGTCGCACCGCACAACGCATTCGGCGCGGTGTTCCTGCTCGGAGTTCTGGTGGTCTCGGCTCGGTGGGGATTCGCGCTGTCGGTGATGACGACAGTGGTGAGCGCACTCGTCTATGTCTACTTTCACCTTCAGGTGGAGGGAACCCTGATACCCACCAAAGCCGGCGACTGGGTGGCCGTCGTGGTCTTTCTTCCCGTCGCGCTGGTGGCCAACCTCATGGCCGGCCAGGCCAGATTGCGCACCGCCGAGGCCGTTCTGCGCCGCCGGGAGGCCGAGGCGAGCCGGGACGAACTCGCGATCCTCGCCGAACACCAAGCCGCACTGCGCCGAGTGGCGACACTGGCGGCGCGCGGGGCGAGCCCTCCGGAGGTGTTCACGGCGGTGGCCGAAGAGTTGGCGCTCTGGCTGCACGTGGTCAACGCCGTGCTGCTTCGCTACGAGGGGGACGGCACGGGGACGCTGGTCGCCGTGCGTTACGAGCCGGGGATCAAGCAGATGCCCGTCACCGGTGACAGGATTCCGACGGCAGGCGACGACGTCGGGGCGATCGTCTCGCGCACCGGCCGTACCGCCAGGATCGACAACCACGCACACGTCGGTGGAGCAATCGCCACTCGCATTCGTGCCGAGGGCTTCGGATCGATCGTGGGAGTTCCGATCGTCGTGGACAAACGGGTATGGGGTGCGGCGATCGTCGGCTCGCGGCGCACCGAGCCGCTGCCGGCGGACACGGAGGCGCGACTCGGTGACTTCGCCGATCTGGTCGCGACCGCGATCGCGAATGCTGCGACCCGCGCCGAACTGATCGCGTCGCGCGCGAGGATTGTCGCGGCGGCCGACGAGGCGCGTCGTCGACTGGAGCGCGATCTGCACGACGGGGCTCAACAACGGCTGGTGTCGCTGGGACTCGAGGTGCGTATGACAGAGGCATCGGTGCCTGCCGACTGGGGGGACGTGAAGGAGCAGCTGTCCGCCATTGCCTCGGGGCTCAACGGCGTGTCGGAGGATCTGCGTGAACTCTCGCACGGGATCCATCCGGCCATCCTGTCGAAAGGAGGGCTGGGATCGGCGGTCCGGACGCTGGCTCGACGCTCGGCAGTGCCCGTGACTGTCGATGCGGCTGTCGAGCGCCGCTTCGCCGAATCGGTCGAGGTCGCCGCCTATTACGTGGTGGCCGAGGCTCTCACCAATGCCGCCAAGCACGCTCGGGCCTCCGAGGTGAACGTGGCCCTGCGGGCGGAGGAGGACACACTCCACCTCGTGATCCGAGACGACGGCGTCGGGGGTGCCTCGTCCGGTGCGGGCTCCGGGCTCGTCGGGCTGCAGGACCGCGTCCAGGCCCTCGGCGGCAACATGCAGATCACGAGTCCGCTGGGACAGGGGACCACGCTGGACATCGCCATTCCGGTCGCCGGCGAGTGAGTGACCGAAGGGAACGTGCCGCGGTATCTTCCTGCTAACGGGAATGCGTTCCGGGGAGTACCGGGTCGACCATGGAGGTCATGGTGCCGCAACCCGGTCGTCCACGATGCCTGATCGTCGATGACAGCCCAACCTTTCTGGATGCCGCTCGGAGACTGCTCGAGCAGCAGGGAGTCGAGGTCGTCGGCATGGTGTCGAACACCGCCGACGCGATACGGACGGTCGCGGAGTTGCGCCCCGACGTCATCCTGGTCGACGTCGAACTCGGTCCGGAGAGCGGATTCGACCTCGCGGAGAGACTCGACGAAGCCGCGCACTCAACAGCGGTGATCCTGATTTCCACGCACGCCGAGCAGGACCTGGCCGAACTGATCTCGGTAAGTCCCGCTGTCGGGTTCGTGTCGAAGTCCGAGCTGTCGGCCGGTGCAATCCGGGAACTGCTGCGCGATCGTGACGCAAACGAAGGCGATCACGCGGCCGCGGTCAGCGAGCCTCGAGGAAGGTGACGACTGCGAGGACGCGTCGGTGATCGTCGCCGGTCTCCGGGAGGTTCAGTTTGGTGAGGATGCTGCGTACGTGTTTTTCGACGGTCCCCTCGGTGACCCACAGCCGGCGGGCGATGCCGGCGTTGGAACGGCCTTCCGCCATCTGGGCGAGAACCTCCCGCTCCCGCGCGCTGAGCGCCGCGAGTGGGTCGTTGCGCCGGCGGGCCGAGACCAACTCCTGAACCAGTGCGGGATCGACGACGGAGGCTCCCGCGGCGATGCGCTGGAGGGTGTCGATGAAATCGTCCACGTCGGTGATGCGGCTCTTGAGCAGGTAGCCGATTCCCCGGCCGCTGGCCAGAAGCTCCATCGCGTGTTCGACGTCGGCGTGCGCCGACAGGACCAGAATGCCGATCTCCGGGAACGCGTCGCGTATCGCGCGGGCGGCGTCGAGCCCCTCGGTGGTGTGTGTCGGTGGCATCCGGATATCGACCACCACCAGGTCGGGCGCCCGTTCCGCGACCAGTTCGAGGAGTGTGGTGGCGTCGCCGGCCTGCTCCAGGACGTCGAAGCCGGAGCGGGTGAGCAGGCTCGCCACGCCCTCGCGGAGCAGGACATCGTCCTCGGCCAGTATCACCCGCACCCGCGGCGTCACCGGGACGCTCTCGGAACTCGCCCGCTCACCGAATTCGGCCATCGTCGACCCCGAGTTTCCCCGTCCGTGGAACGCCGATCACCGTCGAAGTGATCGACTTCGAGAGTACTTCATCGCCGCCCTACGGCGCGGTCTCGCAGATGCCGCACTGCCATCGGATTGCAGCTACCTGGAAGACCGAGAGTGGGGGTGGCAGTAGCCGAAAGGTCGTGCTGGCGGTGGCGACACCCGGCCCCGTTTGCGTGACGATTTACATCAATGGTCGTTCGATCATCAACCCGTCACACGCCACGCACAAGTCGGGGCAACACAGAAATTGAAGGTGAGAACAATGAACAGGATCGTAATCCGAGCGGCGATTGCCGCGGCCACGATCGCACCCCTGCTTGCCCTCGGAGCCGGAACGGCCTCCGCAGCAACGGCACTCGATGGGGTTGCCACACCCGCTGCCCGAATCGTCCCGGACGAGGGGCCGTCGACGGATGTTCCGCATTCGGGTGTTCCCTGGGGCTGGCCGGGGTGGACGGGGCCTTTCGGACCCGGACGGCCGGAGGTGAGCCCATTTCCCGGGGGCTTCGGCGGTTTCGGTGGTTTCGGCCACTTCGGTGGCCACGGCGTGTTCTAGCCGCGGACATCGGATACCGCGTCACACACCCGTTCGAGCGCGCGCACGTCAGCATCCAGTTTCCTGAACATCGATCGGGCTGGTCGAGCAGGAGTGACCGGGGGCGCCGCGGTCGTGGTTCCCCCGACGCCGGACTGGGTACTTGCAGAACCCTGACACACCGAGCGATCAGGAGGGACGTCATGCGCGTCGAGCACATCACGGTGGTCGTGCCCGCCCACGACGAGGAGGCGCTGCTACCGCGGTGCCTGTCGGGTTTGCGTGCGGCCGCGCGGGAGGTGTCCGTGCCGGTCAGGACGGTGGTGGTGCTCGACCGTTGCGGCGACGACAGCGAGGCCGTAGTCCGCGGAACGGGGGTCGACGTCGTGGTCCTGGACGCGCAGAACGTCGGGGTGGCCCGGCGCGCGGGTTTCGACTCCGTCACCGCGGGCCCGTACGAATGGTTCGCCACGACGGACGCGGACTCGCACGTCCCCGCCCACTGGCTGTCGTCGCACCTTCAGCACGCGAGCCGGGGGGCGCAGTTGGTGGCGGGCACGGTGACCGTCACCGACTGGTCGGGCCGGCCCGACCACGTCCGGTCGCGGTATGCCGGCGCCTACCGATCGGGCCCCGCGCACGGGCACGTGCACGGGGCGTCCCTCGGATTCGCCGCGGATCTGTATCGCGCCGTGGGAGGGTTCGCCGCACTGCCCGCGCACGAGGATGTCGACCTCGTGCACCGGATGGTCGAGCGGGGCGCGAACGTGGTGTGGAGCATCGACGCCCCCGTCGAGACGTCGACACGTGCCGACGCCCGTGCGCCGCGCGGATTCGCCTCCTACCTCGAAAGACTGCAGGACCGATGAGTACCGACGTGAGCCGCGACAGCAGCCCCACTGCCGTGGCGGTGGCGGCGATCATTCGGGCGGGGGACGCGGAACTGCCGCTGCCCGGTCACGGCGCAACTGCGGACCGGTGGGCACGGTTGACCAGGTGGTGCCGACGCGACCTCTCGGTGGGGCGGCTCCTCGAGGCCCACACCGACGCGGACGCGATCCTCGCCGAACTCGACGGGACCCGGGCCGACCGAAACGAGTTCTGGGGTGTGTGGGCCAGCGAGCCGCCGCATCCCGTGCTGGACGCTTTCCCGAATTCGTCGGGGTGGCGGCTCCGGGGAACGAAGGCGTGGTGCTCGGGCGCGTCGATGTGCACGCATGCCTTGCTCACGGCGCGAGTCGACGGGGAACCCCGGCTGTTCGCCGTCGACCTCCGAGAACCGGGCGTCACGGCGGGGCGCGGCGACTGGCGGAACCCGGGCATGGCGGCGACCGACACCGAGTCCGTGACGTTCGACGACGTCCCCGCGCGGCCGGTCGGCGGGGCGACCGAGTACCTCGACCGTGCCGGATTCTGGCACGGCGGGATCGGCGTGGCGGCGTGCTGGTTCGGCGGCGCCCTCGCCGTTGCGGATCCGCTGCGCGCGCGGGCTCGGGGCGGCCGCGCCGACAGCCATCAGCTCGCGCACCTCGGCGCCGTCGACGTGGCGGTCAGCGCGGCACGGTGGTCGCTCGAGTCGGCGGCCGCGGAAGTGGACGCGAGGCCCCTCGACCGCGCGTCGGCCCAGTTGCGTGCCTTCCGTGTGCGGGGCCTGGTCGAGCGCACCGCGAGCGAGGTGATCGACCGGGTCGGCCGCGCGCTGGGCGCCGCCCCGCTCGCGACGGACGCCGACCATGCCCGCAACGTCGCGGACCTTCTCGTCTACATCCGGCAATCGCACGCCGAACGCGATCTCGCGACCCTCGGCGAACTCGTCGCGGGGGAGGACTGACATGGATGGCGGCACCAGATTCCGGGAAACGCCGGTGGCAGATCGCGGCACACCCGAGGACGAGTGGCAGGCGTGGCTGGGCGACAACGCCTTTCCGCCGATGCCGCTCACGGAATGCGACCGCATGGTCGTGGTTGCCCCGCATCCCGACGACGAGGTGCTCGGGGTGGGTGCGCTCGTGGCCACCGCCGTCGCACACGGCATCCCCGTCGTGGTCGTTGCGGTGACGGATGGTGCGGCGTCGCATCCGGGCTCACCCAGTCTGTCACCGGACGCGCTGGCGACCGCGCGAATCGCGGAATCGAACCGGGCGACAGCGCTTCTGGGCGTCGGCCAACCGCTCCGGCTCGGACTCCCGGACGGCGAGGTCGGTGCGCACGAGCGGGAACTCACCACTCGCCTCGTCGACGTGCTCACCGCGACCTGCCGGCCCAGGGAGCGAGTGTGGGTTCTCGCCACCTGGCGGGGAGACGGCCACCCCGATCACGAGTCCACGGGAAGGGCTGCGGCCGACGCGTGTTCGATCACCGGCCACCGGTTGGTGGAATACCCGGTCTGGATGTGGCACTGGGCCCGGCCGGCCGACGCCGCGGTGCCCTGGGAGCGGATGCGGGTACTCACGCCGGCCGCCGAAAGCCTGGCCCGAAAACGTCGTGCCGTCGACGAATTCCGCACCCAGATCCTCCCACTCTCGAATGACCCGCGGGACGCCGCGATCCTGCCGCCGTGGGTGCTCGCGAGATTGATGCGGACGACGGAAGGGGTGTTCTGGTGAGCGCGATGGATCCCGGCTACTTCGAGACGATGTACGCGGAATCGGCGGACCCGTGGGGCTTCGGCGAGCGCTGGTACGAGCACCGAAAGTACGCGATCACGCTCGCCGCACTGCCGCGCCCACACTATCGGCGGGCGTTCGAACCGGGGTGCTCGATCGGGGTCCTGACGGCGCAGTTGGCCGCACGCTGCGATCGGATCGTCGCGACGGACGTGGTTCCCCGTGCGCTCGAAAGCGCCCGGCATCGCCTCGAACAGGACGGCGTGGCGGACCGGGTGGAACTCGGCCGGGCGTCGCTCCTCGACTCCTGGCCGCCCGGCACGTTCGACCTCGTGGTGCTCAGTGAGGTGCTGTACTACCTCACCCCCGGCGACCTGGTCACCACCCTGGGCCGGGCCGTCGACTCCCTGGAGGAGGGCGGCACCCTCCTCGTCGTGCACTGGCAGCACCCGGTTCCGGAATACCCGCAGACCGGGCGCGCCGTGCACGAGGCGATCGCGGCGACCGACGGCCTGGATCATGCCGGGTCGTACCGCGACGAGGACTTTCACCTCGACGTCTACACCCGCGGGCCGGTGCCCTCGGTGGCGGCGGCGGAAGGGCTGAACTGACGGGTCGGGTGAGCGGCGAACCTACCTCCAGATCGCATGTCAGGTAATCCTTGACAACCACTCCATCCTGCGTCAGGCTGGGCCTGACAGAATTGGAGGGTCCCATGGAACTCGTCGAACGCGCTGTCAGTGCGGACATCGATGCCGCGGCTCGCGCGGTGATCACCGCTGCCGCGGCCGAAGCAAGTCGGCACGCTGACGACATCATCGGCACCGGGCCACTTCCCGGCACACCGGAATGGGAGGCGGAGCAGGACACGGACATTCCCACGCAACGCACGCTGGCCTGGCATCTGCTGAGTCTGCGCATCCAGCTTGCCGCCGGACTCGACGGCATCGAAACTGTTCTCGGACTGCGCTTTCAGGGAGCGACGTGGGCAACCATCGGCAAGGCGGCCGGGATGACGCGGCAGTCCGCGCACGAGCGTTGGGGTGCCCGCACAACGGCGCTGCTCGATCCGCTCGGGGCGGGTTTGCCCACGACCGTCGCCGATGACGATCCGGGCCGAGCGGGGTAGGTCAGTCCCGGTACTCCGCGGCCGGTGGTTCGGGGGCAGGGCCGAGCGGCGACAGCCAGCGATCGTAGAGAGCCGTCCAGGTTCCGTCCGCGCGCACGCGTTCCAGTGTGCCGTTGACGGACCGGACGAGATCGTCGTTCCCGGGCGCGACGCCGATGGCGTAGTGCGCGGAGTCGGAAACTGGACCGACGATCTCCAGATTCGGATCCTGGGAGACGAGGCCGGCGAGGACGGCGCCACCCGCGACCGCGTCGACCTGCCGCTGCTGGATCGCCATGAGGCAGTCGTCCCAGTCGGGTACCGCGAGGATCGTCGCTTTGGGGGCGATGCGCGTCAATGCGGAGATCGACGCCGGGTCGTGATGGGTGCACACTCGGCGCCTGGCCAGGTCTTCCGGGCCGGAGATGCCCGACCCGTCCCGCACCACGAGCCGGCGGGGCGTGTCGAGGTACACCGTCGAAAATGCCACGTCCTGCGGACCGTCACAGGTGAGTGCCGACGGACGCAGGATCATGTCCGCGTCGCCGTGCGCGAGCAGCGCCGCGCCGTCGTCGGCACCGAGCGGTCGGAACTCGACCTTGGTGGGATCGCCGAGGAGATCACGTGCGACCTCCCGCGCGAGATCGACGGCGAAGCCCGTGAGGGTGCCGGTCGTCGGGTCGCGGAAGCTGAACAGGTTGGTGTTCTGGTCGACCGCGACGACCACCGCGCCGCGCGCACGGATCTCCGCGAGGGCGCCGTCGACGTTCGGAGGTCCCGGGCGGAGGCTGGCCCATGGTCCGCAAGTCGCCGGCTCCGGTGGCGGCGTGTCGGACGGTGCAATGATCTCTGCACCGACCGACAGGGGAAACTCGGTGAAGTCGCCGGAGAACGCCGGGGTCGGTGCGTCGGGCGTTCCGCAGCCGACGAGTAGGACACCTACGAACGCGAGGCTGCCGAGCAGCCGGGCGGATCCCGGTCGCCGTTCGCGGTGTGATCGCACCATCAGTGGTACTCGCTGACTCTGGGCTCGATCCCCGCGACGACGGCGAGCGCTGCGGAAAGGGCGACCACGATGCCGCCCACGGACAGCGCCGCCATCGTGCGGTACGACTCCCGCATCGCGTCGAGTTCCTCGGTGCGCAGGGCGGTGATCGCGTCTTCGAGCGCTTCGTCGAGGGCTCGGAACTGGGCGGTCGACGCCGTCGATCCCGGGCCGACCGCGATGTCGGCCGCACCCTGGAAGTCGCCGTCTGTGAGTTTCCGCTGCAGTTCCCCGTGCGCGCTCCGCCATCCCTCGAACGTGGCGGACGCATCGTCGATCGCCGGTGCGACGACGGCATTCCGTGATTCGTCCGAGGTCAGAATCGCGGTGAGTGCGTCCGTGTGCCGGGTGTAGTCGCTGTCGGCGGGGTCGAAACCTGGCCGGAGCAGTCCGAGTGTCTCGTCGGCGCGGGCCTGCTGGGCGAGGATCCGCGCCTTCGTGACCGCAGCGAGAGGCTCGGCGCCGTCGATCCGTGCGCGTTCGCTCGCCGACGTCGACAACAACCCGGCGGCCACGATCCATACGACGAGGGCGGCGAGCAGGATCGTCGCGCACGCGAGTCCGGGATTGACGCGTCGGCGGCTGCGATGCGCGACGTACGCGTGTGCGACGGCGAGAACGACGACCGCGGCCACCGTGACCACTATGGCGGTGGCGGGCAGTCGGGCGGTGTGGGACTGCGTGTCGGCCACCGCGCGGGCCTGTTCGTTGTAGAGGCGTTCGGCCAAGGGCAGGATGGTGTCCTGCATGAGAGCCGAGGCGGTTCCCAGATACGCCACCCCGACCGGATTTCCGGCGGAGTCGTTGGACCGTGCGGTCGCCACCAGGTCCGTGTACACGGCGAGGTGCCGCGACATCTCGGTCAGGAGTCTCAGCGTGTCCACATCACCGGAGGTGACGCCGTAGGAGGCGGTGACTAGTGCGTTCGACGCGTCGGCGATCGCCTGGTTGTACCGGTCGCGCACCGCAAGCGGTTCGATGGCACCGGCGATGAACGACGACGTCGCCGCGGCGTCGGCGATCGAGAGTGAACTGAACAGGTTCTGTGCAGCGTCAGCCAGTGGTTCCGTATGTGCGCGAAGGGTTTCCATCCGCTGCTGCCTCGCACCGATCACGGCGGAGGTCACGATCCCGGCCGTGAGCGCCACCGCCACGAGGACGACGGCGAGGAGCGACAGTCGTCCGGGCGTCGACGCGAGGAATTCACGCCAGGGACGCCGGCGGATCTCGGGTTCGACGAGCACGGATTCGTTCAGGAGATGCTCGTCGGCCGGCGAAGTGTCACGAGCTCCGCCGGATACGGCACCGCGGTCCTGGAACACCCTCTCCTCCTCATCCCTGCACTCAGTGTGCGCCGATCACGGACGGAAAACACCGAAAGCATCGACGGGCACGCGTAGCCGGCCTCGACCGCGGGTATCTCCAGACTGGGCACGATCAGCCTGGAGGTCCTCGAGCTCATGACGAGAAGGATTCGCGCGTTCGGCGTCGCGGTCTCGGTTGCGGCGGTGGTCCTCGGTGCGTGCGCGGCCCCGGCGCCGTCGGGGGACGACGGCGCGGAGAAGGTCTACTTCCTCTTGCCGAACACGACGACCACCCGCTTCGTGGAGCGTGACGAACCCCTGTTCACCGACTTCTTGGAGCTGTTCGCGCCGGAGGCCACGGTCACCGTCCGCAACGCCGAGGGCGATCCCGCGCGTCAGCAGAGCCAGGTCGAGTCGGCGATCGCGGACGGGGCGTCGGTGCTCGTGCTGATCTCGGCGGACGCGAGATTCTCGGGCGGTGCCTTGACCGCCGCCGCCCAGGCGCACGTTCCGGTGGTGCTGTACGACCACGACGCGGTCGGCGGACCGGCGGACGTCCAGGTGATCTTCGATCCGCTCGAGGTCGGCCGACGGCAGGGGAGCCGTGCCGCCGATCTGATCGCCGCGATGCCCGGCGACGGCCTGAAGATCGCCCGCGTCGAGGGAAACCTCGGTGAATACGGGACCCGTCAGTTTCGGCTCGGTCAGGACGAATATCTGCAGCCGCTCGCCGACAGCGGCAAGATCCGTGTCGTCTGCCAGACCGCGATCGACGACTGGGACCCGGCCGAAGGTCAGGCATTCGCGGACGAGTGCCTGACCCGTGAGAACAACGACGTCGCACTGTTCGTCACGATGAACGACGACCTGGGCGGTGGTATCGTCGCGGCGCTGGCCGGTCGCGGGCTGGCCGGGCGGATCCCGGTGACCGGGGGACAAGACGCCAACCTCGCTGCGCTGCAACTGATCGCGCAGGGCACCCTCGACAACACGATCTTCAAGAATCTGTCCGATCAAGCGAAGGTGGCTGCCCACGTGACTACGGCGATCCTGCACGGTGAGGGCATTCCCGCGGAGATGATCAACGGCACGATCGACAATCAGTACATGGCCGTGCCGACGGTGTTCCTACCCGTGCAGAACATCACGAAGGACAACCTCGACGTCGTCGTCAACTCCGGCTTCTACACGTGGCAGCAGATCTGCGCACCGGACCCGGCATCCGCGGTGTGCCTCGACCGAAATTGACGCTGTCTACGACTCAACGAGTTTCGGGGATCGCGATGGGTCGCATACGGTGGCAGTGGTCCGCCGGTCGGGCCGGATCGAGGAGGAGTCGATGATGAGTGCACGTACCCCGAGTGAACGCATCCCCAGTCAGTGGGAGGAGATCACCGCCGCCAACCCGGCGCATTCGATGTGGTACGTCGAGCGGTTCCGGGCGATGCAAGCGCAGGGTCAGGACATTGTCGGCGAGGCGCGTCTGGTCGATGCGATGCTCGGCCGCAGCGGTCGCGTTCTCGACGCGGGGTGCGGACTGGGGCGCCTGGGCGGCTACCTGCATGACGCCGGTCATGTCGTGGTGGGCGTCGACGTCGATCCTGTGCTCATCGCGGTGGCGGAAGAAGACCACCCCGGTCCGACCTGGCTGGTGGGTGATCTCGCCGAGTTGGATTTGCCGTCCCGCGGCGTCGCGGCCGATTTCGAGCTGATCGTGTGTGCGGGCAACGTGATGACCTTCCTGGCGCCGTCGACGCGGGAGTCGGTGCTTGCGGGATTCGCCGCGCACCTCGCCCCGACCGGTCGCGTGGTCGTCGGGTTCGGCGCCGATCGGGGCTACGAATTCTCGCAGTTCCTCACGGACGCGCAGGCCAACGGCCTCGCGGTGGACCTGTTGCTCTCGACGTGGGATCTGCGCCCGTTCACCGAAGATTCCGACTTTCTGGTGGCAGTGTTCTCACGTGCAGGCTGACCGTGTGGAGCGCGAGGAGTGCGGAGAGAGCGGGCGCTGCGTCGAGGAGGGCCCTGGAGCGGGCAGTGATGGCCTGGTCACGGGTATCGAGCGCGGCGCCGACATCACTCGAGCCGGGCGTGTGCCGCAGCTGTGTCATGACGGCGCGGAGAGGTGCGATGCGGTAACCCGCCTTGCGTAGTTGACGGACGATGCGGGCGTCGCGGACTTGGGCGGGGGAGTACCTGCGGGTTCCTGTCGGTGTGTCCCGGTCCGGGATGACGAGTCCCTCTGCGTCCCAGTGCCGTAGCGTGGAGGGCCGCACGCCGAGCGCGGTGGCGAGTTCGGTCACCCCCATCGAGTCCGATGCCCGCACGTCCTCGATCGGTTCGGTGGAGATCGCGGCGGCAGCCTTCTTGGCGAGCGCGAGTTCGGTTCGGTCTGCGTGGAGTCGGGCGTGTACTTCGTCGAGGAGCGCGACCGTGGCCTCCGGACACGTGTGGGCGGTGCGAACGATCCGTTTGGCTTCCACCGGACCGGCGCCGAGAGCGAGATCGCGGTAGGCCAGCGCGGATTGCAGATGCACCTCGGAGTAGATCCGGTATCCGGTGGCGGTGCGGATTGCGGGAGGAAGCACGCCGTCGCGTTCGAGGTTGCGGACGTGCTGCACGGAGCACCCGGCACGCCGGGCGACGTCCACGGTCCGCATATTCTCCGATTTGAGACTTTTCACCCGATATATCCTGCTTTCACACTCCCAGGCCTCCACCCGCACTTCAATGAAACGCTGGAAGCTATGACCATAGACGACATCATTGACTTCGTAGAGGGCCTCGACGGCGTCCTGACTCTGAGGCCGGCGCCCGGCGACGGTTCGCCGGAGATCAGTTGGGGTGACAGCTTCTTCTACTATTCGCCGGATCGAGTCGTTCCCCAGGCGACTCAGCCCTTCGCCACGATCGTCACCAAGAACTACCCCGGTGACGAAAGCTCGCGTCTGGACCGCGAGGGTGCCTTCCGGGTCAACGTCCATGCCGGGAAGGAGGCATTCATCGAGGCCGTCGGCCACACACCGCGCGAGGAGGGACCCGCTGACGTCGACGTCGACGCCGGCACGCCCGACACCGTCATTGCCCATCCCGTCTACGGCTCCGCGGCCTGGCTGGCAGTCATCGACCCCGGCCCACGCACCGACGCGGTCACCCGCGAGTTGCTGCGCAGGGCACACGCCCTGGCACGGGCGCGCTATGAGCGACGAGCGGACTCGCCCCCACGCTGACATCAAAGGTGCGGCCCCAACGGTGATCGGTGGGGCCGCGTTGACCTGCGACTGCTCAGCCCTGGCTGCTGCCGTTCCAGCCGTCGAGGATGACGATCTCGGCCCTGCGATCCTGCCGCTCGTCACGTTGCCGGTCGTGCCGGTGCTGATCCTGCATTCCGTTGTCCCGGTCGTGGGGAATGTCCTGGGTGACCACGGCGGCGACGGGGTGTTCCGGGGCCGGTGTGGTGGCGCCGGCGACCCCGGGGCGCTTGCACCCACCGCCCAGTTTTCCGCACTCGACGGGGCGTTGCAGTCGGCGATCGACCGATTGAGGAACGGGGAACGCGAGGCCACGACCGAGGCGTATCGCTCGACCTCGCTGTTGAGCGTGGGTGCCGTCGTGATCGGCGTGCTCGCCGGGTTCGCCGTGGGCGGGGGCATCTGGCCCAGACTGAACGAGTACCACTGATGCGGCCGTGCGGGGTGAGCCGAATGCTGCCGAGTCCGCGCGGTGCGTGTTCGCACCGGCGCCGAGCACCACACGCGCGCCGCTTCGCCGGCGTGTTGGTGGTGACCGGGGCCGTATTCGCCGGTTGCGCTGCACCCGAACCCGTCACTCCCGCTGTCACGGGCGACTATTCGGAGCTGTCGTTGCCCACCGGAACGCAGATCATCCCGCCGTCGGGTGCCGATCCTCCGGCACCGGTGGCGCCGGAGGAATGCGGAGCGGTGGCGAGCCTGCGTCCGGGACCTCCCGTCCCGGAGGGCGCCGTGCCACCGGGGCGGTTGGTCGCCGACGTTCTCGCGCGGGGTCGGCTGATCGTGGGGGTCGACCCGAACACCAACCTGTTCAGCTTCCGCGACCCGAACACCGCCACCCTCGAGGGATTCGACGTGGACGTGGCGAGGGAGATTGCGCGCGACCTCCTCGGCGACCCGACGAAGGTCGAGTTCCGACTCCTGACCCCGGGCGGCCACTTCGACGCGCTCGAGGAGAACGAGGTCGACATCGTCGCGCAGACCATGACGATCACGTGTGAGCGTGCGGAGCGGGTGGCGTTCTCCACCGTCTACCTCGAGGCCTTCCAGCGTGTGCTGGTGACCCGGGGGTCGGCGATCTCGGGGCCGGCAGCAGCGTCAGGCGGACGCCGTCAGCACGGACGACTCCATTCTTGCGGGCCTGGCCGAACAGGACCTGACACTCGAGATCGTCGGTCCGTCACTGGGAACGCAGCCGTACGGCATCAACAAGACCAACACCGAGCTGGTGCGTCTGGTGAACGGCACCCTCAACCGACTGCGTACGGACGGAACATGGATGAGTCTCTACGACCGCTGGCTGACCGCTCTCGGCCCGGTCTCCGGTCCGCCCGCCCCGACCTACCGGGATTGAGGAGAATCGCCGGTCAGGTCACGGGAGCGATGGGGTTGCCCTGCCAGCGGGTGGACGGCGGGACGGTGTCGCCGCGCATCACCAGCGAGGCGGGGCCCACGGTGGAGCCGTCCCCGAGAGAGGCGGCGGGCAGTGCCACGCAGTGCGGTCCGAGTGTGGCTCCCGCGCCGAGGGTCACGGTGTCCAGGCTCATGATGCGGTCGTGGAACAGGTGGGTCTGCACGACGCAGCCCCGGTTCACGGTGGCACCGTCGCCGAGACGGACCAGATCGGCCTCGGGCAGCCAGTACGTCTCGCACCACACGCCGCGTCCGAGGTGGGAGCCCATGGCCCGCAGCCAGGTGTTCAGCGCGGCGGTGCCGGTAGCCGCCCGCGCGAACCACGGCGCCGCCACCGTCTCGACGAAGGCGTCGCAGACCTCGTTGCGCCACACGAAGGAACTCCACAGCGGGTGCTCCACGTCCTCGATGCGGCCGACGAGAAGCCACTTCGCGGCCACGCACACCGCTCCGGCCACAGCGCCAGCGACCATGAGGACGACGCCACCGAGTGCGGCCGCGGCGAGGTAGCCGACGCGGCCGACGAGGACCTCGAACCCGAACAGGACGCCGAGTCCGATCGCGAAGCTGATCACGACCGGGATCAGC
>SEEV01000955.1 GCA_004211695.1 Rhodococcus sp. (in: high G+C Gram-positive bacteria) | reverse complement strand
GGACGTCCAGCGCGTGGTTCATCCGCGTCTGCTTGGTCTGCAGGTACTGCAGGTTCTCCGCGTTGGGTGAGATGATGATCGGCTCGCGTGAGACGATCTCCAGTCCGTGGCCCGATAGATCCCGGTGCTTTGCAGGGTTGTTCGTCATCAGGCCGATTCGGCCGACTCCGAGATCGGCGAGGATGCGGGCGCCGATTCCGTAGTCGCGGTCGTCGACCGGCAGGCCCTGGGCGAGGTTGGCGTCGACGGTGTCCAGTCCCGCATCCTGGAGGGTGTAGGCCCGCAGTTTGTGCGAGAGTCCCACGCCGCGGCCTTCGTGCCCGCGTAAGTACACCACTACGCCGCGGCCGGCCGCGGCGATGCGTGCCATGGCCGCGTCGAGTTGCTCCCCGCAGTCGCACCGCATGGAGCCGAAGACATCACCGGTCAGGCACTCGGAGTGCACGCGGGTGAGGACGGGTGACGGGTCGCCCGTACGTTGGTCGACGTTGCCGAGGATCAGCGCGACGTGTTCGGTGCCGTCGATCATCGAGTCGTAGCACACCGCTGTGAAGGTCCCGTGCTTCGAGGGAACCCGGCCACTCGAGCGCCGCCGAATGAGAGATTCTTGATCCCTTCGATAGCGGATGATGTCGGCGACCGACAGCATCGGCAGGTCGTGCCCGTCGGCCATTCGACGCAGTTCCGGTCGACGCGCCATCGTGCCGTCGTCGTTCATGACCTCGGCCAGTATTCCGACGGGCTCGAGTCCTGCCAGGCGGCAAAGATCAACTGTGGCCTCGGTGTGACCCGCACGCTGGAGCACTCCGCCGTCTCGAGCCACCAAGGGGAAAACATGACCGGGCCGGGTGAGGTCGGTGGGCCTGGTGCGGGGATCGACGAGTGCTCGTGCGGTCTTCGCGCGGTCCGAACCGGACACGCCGGTGGTGGTGCCCTCGCGTACGTCCACGGATACGGTGAAGGCGGTGCCCCGGGGATCGCTACCTTCGGCGACCATGAGCGGCAGACGGAGTTCTTCGGCGCGCTCCTGCGGCAAAGCCACACAGAGCAGGCCGCTGGTGTGCCTGATCATGAAGGTCATTGTCTCGGGCGTGGCGTGCTCGGCGGCCATGATGAGGTCGCCTTCGTTCTCGCGGTCCTCGTCGTCGACCACCAGGATCAGCCGGCCCGCGCGCAGTGCGGCCAGGGCCGCTTCGACGCG
>SEEV01000954.1 GCA_004211695.1 Rhodococcus sp. (in: high G+C Gram-positive bacteria) | reverse complement strand
GTCGGGAAACCATTCCCGAAACTCCTGATACGTACGCGGGTAGTCCACGCCACCCACCGGGCCCTCAGCTGCGAAATCCACTTGACCAGCATAGGTCCACTTAAGCAGATAAGCAGTACGTATCTTCGATCCTACCGGGGGTCGCCGACAAGTATCAGAGAATTTTTCGGGCGTGTAGGGTCTCGCTGCCGGTGGCATTCTGAGACACTGCGACCTGCGGACTTGTCGCCTGTCTCACGGCATGACTACCGCAATCTGTCTCAATTCGCTGGCATTTATTCAGCGATCGGGAAGCGGGCCGTGCCGATGCCCTGTCGCGACGGGCGATCAGCACGCCCTGAAACCCACGTCAGGAGTGGTTGGCTATCCCAGAAGCGGATCGTCCACCGGGATGATGCAGACGCAAGAAGCAACATCTACCAGTGGTTGTCGGGATATGGCGCGGGCGGTAGGTAGCTTGGACGGATCATTCGAATCTTGTGGGGCTGGCTGTCTTCTGGCCTGTCAGACCTGTAGAGGAAGGCTTTTTGCGGGATGCTGACCCACTCGATGGCCCAGACATTGCCGAGCCGGTGAACCGTCGGTGAGCTGCCGTCTTCGAGAGTGAGATGATCTGGACCTCGGGCTCGGCGTTACCGTGGAGGACCCACCATGAGGCGCCGGGGACGTCCCCCGGCGTGTGCTCTTCGATCAGACTCTCCGCGTTGTCAAGGAGTGGTGGCCTCCACATGGAACCAACCGTCGTCGGCCAGTAAGCAACTTCGCGAAGCCGTTCAGGGGTCGCAACACATGACGTTCCGTCATCACGCGCCAGTATGACTACGCGCGAGATTTCCAGGACGAGACTACGAACATTCATCGACGACTCCCGTTTCGAACGATACGGACCGAGCCCAGAAGCAGGTGCAACTTTGCGCCGAATAGCGATCGGCAACGGTCACCGATCTGAATAGACCGGTTGCGCGTGCCGGGCAAAGCCTCAGCCGCAGACCTGTGGTGCGGAGAGAAACAATCCGCCACAGACGAAGGCGCGGGATAGCTTCCACTCGTTGTTGACACGCACGAAGGGAATTGGTCCCACTGGGTACGGTTCCATGCCTTCGATGTGGCCCTGCCCAGTCGCGTTGACCATCTCTGGGCCGACGGGTTCCACGGCGGTGAACTGAAGGTATTGGGGTGAGGGTTGCGCACCCCAAGCCCG
>SEEV01000953.1 GCA_004211695.1 Rhodococcus sp. (in: high G+C Gram-positive bacteria) | reverse complement strand
CCGAGAATGCCCTGAGGCCGGACGACCAGGATGACGATCAAGATGAGCAGTCCTCCGATGTACTTGAGGTCGGGGTTGATCACCAGCGTCGACAGCTGGACGAGCAGACCGACGATCACGCAGCCGAGCAGCGCGCCGTAGGCGGTGCCCAGTCCGCCGAGTGTGATGCCGGCGAACATCAGCAGCAGGAGCTTGAAGCCCATCTCCCACTGCACGCGACCGCCGAGTTCGGAGATGCCGAACAGGACGCCGCCGAGTGCGGCGAGGCCGCCGCCGAGACCCCACACGAAGCGGATCACCCGTTCGACGTCGATGCCGGAGGACGCGGCCAGGTCGCGGTTGTCGGACACCGCGCGCATGGCCTTGCCGATGCGGGTCTTCTGCAGCAGCAGGGCCACTCCGACGAGGACGACGAGACTGATGGCGATGCTCACCAGGTTGGCGTCGGTGATCGCGATCGGTCCCCAGCTCCGTTCGACCTGCGCCTGGTAGTCGACGAACGGCTCCGCGCGATCGGAGAAGAAGATCAGGATCAGGTAACGCAGGGAGATCGCGAGGCCGATCGACACCACCAGCTGCGCGATCAGGCCGGTCTTGCGCCGCCGCAGCGGTTTCCAGATCGCGGCGTTGTTCAGCAGACCGATCAGGATTCCCACGATCACGGCGAGGATCGTGGCCGGGATCAGCTGCACCCCGAACGTCACGTTGATCACCCACGCGGCGACCGCGCCGAGGGTGACGAGCTCGCCGTGCGCGAAGTTCGTCAGGCCGGTGGTGCCGTAGATCAGGCTCAGTCCGACACCGGCGATCGCGATGACGAGACCGAACCGGAGTCCGTCGATGGTCTGGCGAATCAGCTTCTCGTAGAACGGGACCGCGGAACCGGTCCGGGCCTCGCCGAACGAGAAGATCACCGTGTTGGTGCGACCGGCCACCACTTCGCGTTCCACCGTGCCCTGCACGCTGACGTCGTCGGGAAGGGACTCCGCGACGATCTCGAACGTGTACGTGCCGGGCGCGAGCTGGAGTTCCCAGCGGCCGTTGGACTCCGACGTCGCCTTCGCCACCTCGGTGCCCGAGGAATCGAGTGCGCGCACCTCGACGTCCGCGAGCCGTTCGCCGGCGTTGTTGAGATTGCCGCTGACCCGCACCGCGTTCTCCGGGGGCGCAGGTTGCCCGCTGGTTGCGGGTGGTGGGGGCGG
>SEEV01000952.1 GCA_004211695.1 Rhodococcus sp. (in: high G+C Gram-positive bacteria) | reverse complement strand
CCGGGGCCCGAGTCGATCAGAATCAGGTCGTAGTGTTCGACGGACTGCAATTCGGTGAGGGTGGACACGAGGTTGCCCCGCAGATCCATTCCTGATTGGGCAGCGGTCGCCGCGATCGCGCCGATCACCGCGAGTGCCGGTCCTCCGGGGATGAGATCGAGGTTCGGTCGGACCTCTCGGGTGGGTTCGAGCGGGTGCGCGTACTGAAGAGCCATGCTGAGGCCCTTCCCGCGGTCTCCCTCAACTCCAAGATCGGAGGCTGTGACGTTCGCCTGCTGGTCCGCGTCAATGACGAGCACCCGGCGTCCGGCCGCTGAGACCATGCCTGCGACCGCTGCGACGATCGAACTCTTGCCGACACCGCCCTTTTGATTGGCGATAAGCACACTGCGCGGGGGCTGCGTTGGTGACATGAATAGCACGGTACGGCTGGCCGGTCTCCTAGATGGCCAACGACACGCCCCTGTCTAGGGGGGTGCAACACGTCATGAGTATCGCCGTTGCTAAGGCTATTAACCACGCCTGTTCAATGGTGGTTGGAAAGGTTGCGCAACAGGTCTTGTTAAAGGTCTTTATGAATGATGTTGACAGTGGCCTCATAGACCGTCTTGCGAAAGGTCGGGTAGATGTTCGTGTACACGGCCTATTCAAGGGCGGTGTATCAGGGCATGGTTAAGGTGGTTGCAGTGGTGGTAGCACAGGGCATAAACAAGGTGACTGTGACGATCATGTCACCTGCGGTTTCAGCGGTGTTTGTTAAGGACGTTGCCAAGGCCATACTTAAGGCCATAGATATACGAGCAGTTCAGATGGTATTTTGTTCGTTCAGATTGGCAGACGTGAACGGTTCACCTAGTGGCGAAATTAGTTCTCTTGTTGCCCGAATCTGCGCGGTGGGGGAGTGGTCTCTTCCTGCTCGACACCGACCATTCGGTGCCACGGTGGGTCGTTCCCCGACACGGAGTGGCGAGGTAGGAACCTGGTCTTGCGGACGGCAGCCGAAGGTGGCCTGGCGCCTCTCGTGAAGCGCGTAGCCATAAACCTCCTATTCAGAGGGGGAAATAGCTCTCGTTGCTGAATACGCGGACGGGGGAGCGGGGGTGAGTGCCGGCTGCGGCTTCCTTCGCTGCGCCACCAAGAGTGCGAATGGCGTCCATGTTCAACTCCTGGATCTAGCTGCCACGAACATCTCACCTAAGGCC
>SEEV01000951.1 GCA_004211695.1 Rhodococcus sp. (in: high G+C Gram-positive bacteria) | reverse complement strand
CGAGGACGCCGCCGACGACGAAGGGGAGGGGGTGCTCTGATGGCCCTGCATCTTCCGAAGCCGCGCACCAAGAAGCCGGCGCAGGAGGCGGTCGGTCTCGACGGACTCAAGGTCTCCGTTGCCAACGCCGCGACCAGCGGTGTGGAGAAGTCGAAGCAGGTCAAAAGTGGGGGACTGGCGGGGCTGACCAGCAAGGTCTCCGTCAAGCAGTTGCGCAAGGAGCTCGGCAACGAGGGCCTGCGGCAGGCGGCTATCGATGCCGGCCGCACACCGCCGTCGGATCGGACGTTGCGCCGGTGGGCGCAACAGGGCCGCATCCCGCATGCGGATGTTCTCGAGCGTGCGCAACGGCGTGCGGCGATCGAACGCCTGGGCGGTGTCGATGCCGTGGCCGCGAAGATCGGCCGGTCCCGCTCCGCGGTCTCCCGGTACCGGTCCGGGGAAACGAACGAGTTGCGTGCGGATGCCAGCAAGAAACTCAAGAACGTCAAGGCGCAGGACATCATGAAACGCGCCGGAGTGTTGCGCCCGGACGGAACACCGAAGACGGCGGTTATCCGGGTCAGGGGTGGTGTCATGGTCCGCAACGGTGCCGACGAGGGCTACGACTACCGGGTCCGGACCCTGGATTTCGCGAACTCGGATACCCCGTTCACCAGTGACGAGTCCCGCGAGCTCGCCGCCGCGTTGGCGAATGACGATCACGCCCGCGTCGTGGCCCTGCTGGAGCGGCACGCCACCCTCGACTACCCGGAGAACAAGGGTTTCGACAAGTACAGCGACCAGTTCGGATTCCACTTCGACCACATCGACTCCGTCCACATCGACTGGATCTGATCACAGGCGTAGGAAATCAGGGGGGACGTGTCGTTCCCGCAGCTCAGATCACGGAAGGTGTTGCTATCGCGGCAGCACTGCTAGTGCAGCTAGCGGTTCTCGCAACGCTGTGGGGGCGGCGGTGGCCGGGTGGCATGCGGCCTTCCAATACGGGCCGGGTCCCAGGAGTTATCCCCATACCCCGTTGAATTCCGCCGCCGGATTCGGTCACCGTATGCACCTCACCCCAACCGGTGCGTACCTGTCGGAGGCTGCGCATGGTCTTCCCGGAACCCGCGCCGACGGGTGAGTGTCCGAGCTCGCCGGCGACAGATGAGGTGCCCATGCCCGCAAGACGTTCGAGAGCCCGCAACGTGGTGGCTCTCGT
>SEEV01000950.1 GCA_004211695.1 Rhodococcus sp. (in: high G+C Gram-positive bacteria) | reverse complement strand
TGTGCCAGCTCGGTGAGGGTGCGTCCGGTCTTGAGGTAGCCCGAGCGCAGGTACGGCCAGACCGGGATGGGGCGCGGTTTGGACATTCCCAACGGATACAGGCGCTGGAACCGGTGATCGCAGACCAACCAGGAGCACACTTGCTGCCCGTCGGGAACGGCGTCGATCATCGCGGTGGTGTAGTCGTGGTAGCCGTCGGCCTCGTTGACAAACCGCTTACCTGATGCCAATACCCCTATGACACCGGGCTTTCCGCGGTCGAGGATGTGCGGGAACACCCCCGTTTTGCCGTTGCGGTACGGCACCAGCGAGATCGGGCAGTAGGCGACCGGTGAGGCGAGGGTGGTGTCGAGCCGGCCGCCGGCGGATTCGGCGAGCGCGATCCCGTCGCCGGTGGTGGTGTCGGGGGCCAGGGTCCAGTGTTCACGCCCGGTCGGGGTGCGCGGGAAGTGTTTCTTGCGCATCTCGACGTTGCTGGGGAAGCCGCCGGTCGCGAGGACCACACCGCGGGCGGCGTGGATCGTGACCGGGCCGTCGGGGCCGTCGAGCTGTGCCCCGGTCACCGCCCCGGAGTCGTCGGTGGTCAGCGTGCGTGCCGGCGAGGAAAGGCGGATGTCGACGCCGAGTGCGTCGGCCGAGGCGAGGAGCCGGCCAATAAGAGCGGTGCCGTTGACCAGTTGCATGCCCTTGTGCGCGGTGGCCAGGTCGATGAGGTGCCGGGTGACCCGGCGTGCGGCGTGCGCGAAGGCCTTCGGGGAGCGGGTGGCGTGCAAGAACGCCTGGAGGTCGGGGCCGGCCATGATTCCCATTCCGAGGAACGAGGTTTCGTAGAGTTGCCAGCGCAGCTTCGCCCGAACCGGGGCGGGGATCTGGTAGGCGTCGATGGGTTGGGGTGCCACCGATCGGTGTCCGGTTCCGGCGCCGGGGGTGCCGCCGTGGATGTCGGCGATGGTGGTTCCGGGTACGAACTGCAGCCTGGTCTTGTCGTGGAAGAACCCGACCATGCGCGGCGCCTGCGCCAGGAACGCATCGACCTTGGCGGCGTCGAAGTTCTTCCCGAGTCGGTGTTGCAGGTAGGTGCGCGGCAATTCGATGTCCTCGTCGACGCCGTCGGCGCGGGCGAGGGGGTTGCGCGGCGCCCACATCCATCCGCCCGACCAGGCGGTGGCCCCGCCGCAGACGTCGGCCTTTTCGGCGACGATGACTTT
>SEEV01000398.1 GCA_004211695.1 Rhodococcus sp. (in: high G+C Gram-positive bacteria) | reverse complement strand
CACCGCCGAATCCTTCGAGCTGCCCGGCGCCGACCTGTCCGGCGAAGAATTCACCGTCCGCGTCATCCCGAAACAATCAGACGAATTCACCTGCACCAGCTGCTTTCTGGTCCACCACCGCAGCCGCCTCGCCGACGGCGGGCAGCTGATCTGCCGGGACTGCGCCTGAGAACATCGATGCATCCGGGTGCCTCGGACATCCCCCGACGCCGCGAGCACGAAGCGTCACGCACCCCACGATCCTGAGGTCACCTACCCGACCGGAGTCATCACCCCGGGTGTAACCGTATCAACGCACCCAACCACTCGATCCGAGGGCACGGTGACCTCAGGAAGCCCCTCCGGCAGACCGCGTAGGTGGCCCACCACGTGTCCTCGCTTCACCCCGGTCAGTTCGAGGGCCGTCACGACATCGGCGTGCCGCTATCGGCGTTGTCGCGGCGGTACTGCTCCGCGATCTCCTTCGCTTCCCGAGTCAGCCAGGTCAGCTCCGGCACCGCCTCATCCCCGGCCGACAGCGGATCCGCCCACCCGCATCGCGGCCCGCGGACGCACACCAACGCCAACCCCGAATCCGACAACCTCTGCCACAGCCGCTCACCCGCCGACAACCCCATGCCACCCATCCAACCGCAGCACAGGGCACCAGTAGAACTGCCCGGTGACGGTGAAGTATCTGCGACGGCTCCACTCCCGGAAAAGCGCCTCGACCCACACTCATCCACCGAGAGCGGCGTCGTCATCGACACCCGCCCGAACGCGCGGCACATGTCGTGGACCGTGCCCGACGTCGATTGTTCAGCCCTCCCGCACCCCAGCTATGAGCCGGCACTCGCACGGTCCGGCGCACATGCCGTCCTCACCCGACACAGATCAGCACACCCACGACCACCACTGCGACCAGCGCGGCGCCGCCGCAGATCAGCCACGCCCGCGTCGCGAGACGCTGCCACTGCTCGCACCGGCCAGCCGATTCCGCTTTCGCGACCGCGACCGCGACCGATCGCACCTGGTTCTCATCGGATGCTCGCAATGCGGTAAGGCGGCGAGCCTTCGCATCCGCCCGCGCCGCCACGCCGAACGAGACGGGAACCACCAGCAGCGCAACCACCAGCAAGCCCACCATCACGTCCATACCCGTCCCGAGCATTCTTCGTTCCTTCCACACCACCAGGCGCGCCCGTCTCGGGTGCCGCGCATCGATCACCCGGCGGGCACCGCCTGACGGGCACAACACATCCCCCCGCCAGCCCCATCTCCGGACCACTGCCCCGGTGATGCACACGCACGAAGCGCAGGATCACACAACCGGCACAGGCAACAGCGCAGACCTCGCCGCGGGCCTACACGCCCGGTACCGGGAACATCCACACCGCAACAACAATCACGCCCATGACCAATCCCGCACACACAACGGTGCCAACGACACTGGCACGCAACGCATCCAGTAGGTCGGCCCCCAGGTTCTTACTGATCCGTGCCATGCCAACTCATCTTTCACATGAAGAAGTTCCGGACTGCCGCGCCGATGACGGTGCACCAGATACATTCGACCGACCTCGACACCGGCTCATCGGCCGAAATACCGGCACCCATAACCCGATTTGGGTTTGGAAGATGTAGGTCTCGACTCAGGGTCGCAACCCGACATCCCCGAGCGCCAGGCTTCGCCACAGAATTTCGCTGTGTTCTACATCACATACTCGCATGCTGAGCCATGCCCCCTCGCGGATTTGCCCACTCTGGCGCAGATCACGCAGGCGCCACCCGCCCGGACGCGCGCGGGAATCCGGCGGAGCAGCTCGCCGCCACCCCGATTGCGCGGACAGCTCCAGATCCCTACCAGACATGCCGTGGCACGGGATAATCGGCCAACACCGATCAGGATCAGATCCTCACGGAATCGATCGAGGTCGAATTCCCGGCCCAGCGACCACGAAGCGGCACACACCAGCTCCGGCACCACCACCTGCCGCAGCCTCGCGTCGATCCCAACTCAGCGGTGTCACCGGATCGTGCAGGCACCGCCCGAGAAGCGCTGAAATCGCACTTACTGGTCGGTAATTCGGGTGGTCAGAAATTGTGCGATGGCGTGGATCACAGTCGCTGGACTTTCCTGCTCCGGCTCACGAAAATCACTGTTGCACCGCTGAACACTTTCGTGCGGACTGTCCGTGTAGCGCCCCTGCCAGCTGATTCCCATCGTTGGCAGGGGCTGCGCTTGGCTGCACCACAACCGCCGGCGCCGACACCGCTCCCGGAATCGCCCTGCCGCCGCGACTTCCGGCCTACGTGACCGGCCACGACGCGAGCCCCGATCGTGACCTGCTCATGCCTGCGCGCATACTGGCGCGCGTCGACGCCGCACCCTTCGCCGCCCGGGTCAGGGTGCAGACCCATCGGTGCACCCGATACCCGTAACCCGATACACACACGATCACGGCTCATGCCGCTGCTGACCTACTGTGTTCACGGTGGGAATCGAACGAGTGTCACTGGAACTGCCGGCAGACTCGGCTGCCGCAGACGTGCAGGCGCACGCCGTCGCCCAGTTGCGGGCCCAGGGAATCCGCACCTGGTCCGATCTGTCCCTACAGACGATCCTCGCCACCGATGAGCCGGGCGTCAGCAAATACACCTCCACCTACTGGATCGAAGACGTCCACCGTCGCTGATCACCCCCGGTGGCCGGTATATCGATCGGTTCGAGAGGCGAGATCGCGGTGGACAATCCACGCCCCGACTGCCCGGCCTGCAGCAGAACCGGTTGCGGCGGCTGCGACACCGTGAGCGGACCGCAACTCTGCTGTCGACGTGTGATCTCGCGACAACATCTCGCCGACGCAGCCAATGCCGGGCAGCTTCAACTCGACCTGAATCTTTATGCGGCACAAGGGCTTATCATCGGAGCTTTGAGTTGGGCGAACGAATGGTGGGATCCCAACGACTGATCCTCCAGTCCGTGATCCGAAACGCGCAGGACCTCGTCCGCAGCGGGATCGGCCTCTGAGCTCAGCGCCGCCCGCGGCCGGCACCGAAACCCCGGACACTACAAGAGCGTGAAACGCCACAACCAAAGTAGCAACGACTAACCAAAGCCCAGGATGATGCCGAGGAGCTTTCGTAGGTTCGGTGTGCACGAGGGTGGAGAGTGCGCCGGGCACCAGGCGGTGTCCGTGCGAGAGTTCGATGCTCAGCAGGTCGGTGTAGATTCCCTCTCGACGGCGTCCCGCTACCGCAGCACTCGATCGGCTACTCCCGCCTGGTGGCGGCGGGGCGCACTGACCACAAGCACCCGGGGCAGCCCTCGGATCAGCGCGATAACCGAATGCGGGACCGCAAGAACATCGGCATTGCAACACGCGGATAGCTCTGTTTCACAACATCATTGATTCGCTCAACCAGTTCGGATTCGTTATCGCCGTACAGCACTTCACCCGAGCACACATCCCCATCGTGGCCGCGCACTGCATGTCCAACTCGTCTCCCCCCGAACCACCCCCACCGTCTTCGTGGTCGATTGGCCCGCGACCGGACTCGCGATCGCCGGTGCCCTACTCGCCGCCGGCGGCGTCTGGCTCGGGTGGCGATCCCGGCTTCGCAGCTCGGACCAAACATGTTAGGTCGGCCCGAACACGCCGCCCCGCTGCATCCGGCAGCTGATCTGACACAACGGCCAGACAAACACATGCACGACGCCCTGAACAGGCCCTGCGTGCGTCAGCGAGGGCCCGCCGCGAGGATTCGCCGATTCCGCCCCACCGACCGACGCGCATATCTGACCGAACGAACGCGGCGACCTGGGATGTCGACACGTCCCCGGCAGGGGGTGCACGCGTGCTATCGAAAAGGGTTGGTCTACTCAGACCCTAGGGTGGCTACTTCACCTTGGCCTGTCGGCGCACACTCGTGATGTCAGATCGCGCTCGCACGCCCAGTGGGGATACACCGATGATTCGTCACGTCACGACTTACAACACAGATTCACCCCAGAACGCTACCCGGAAATGCAAGGCGCGCTTCGCATTCGTTGGTTTTGCAGCCCTGGCGATCACCCTCGGGGCAAGCGTCGCCACCGCCGCCGCTCGACCAGCGCCGATACTTCCGGGTGACGCGTCCGATCAGCCGAGCGGAGGCGAAGGCGACGCGGTGCTCCGTACGTACGGTCGCGGAAACTCCGGTATCGCGGGTCAGGACGCGGACTGCAACATCAGACTTGACGAAATCAACGGCACAAAAGACTTAAAGGCCCAGACCGATCTTGCCAACGCTGCAAACCAAGCAGGCTGCAAGATATTCATCACCCACGAATAGTGGCTCGACGAAGTCGTAGTCCTCGCAGCCAGTCGTGGATGTCCTCCATGACCTTGCGGGGGCGCGGCACCGTCGAGTGCACCCGCACTTCCCGGTAGCGGCGATGGTCGATCGCCACCGACGGCAAATCGTCTTCCCGTAGCCGCACCACCACACACCCCGCCGCGAGCAGATCCCGGCTCTTCCGCTGATCGACGAGCACCTTCGCATCCGCGGAATGCCAGTAGGCGCCGTCGTACTCGATCACCACGGTCAGCCCCTCGTGGTCGACACTGATGTCCGTCGTCCAGGACTTTCGAGTGGCGTACGCGTCGTCGGTCATGGTGATTCCGGAGCGGGCATTGCCGAACACTTCGACGGCGGCCGCATGGTGCTCGAGTTCGACACGTGATTTTCCGGCTTGACGGCAATCCGGACCCTCCCGCCCCGTTCGACCGGTTGCTCAGCGGTGCGCGCCACACGTGGGCGGGGTCGGTGGCGCAGACCCATTCCGGAACGAACGCCAGCACCGCATGCGGGCGAACGTGCCAGGCCGTGACCGCGTTGGTGTGACTCCATTCCGCGGCCAGGCCAACGAGCCGAGGATGGTGCAGCAAGCCGCAGCGCAGCCTACTGCCGCCGTCGCGGGCCCGCACCATCCCCTGACACTCGTGCCTGCAACGGCCGCGGGCAGGTGGTCGAACGAATTCTGCCCCCACGGCCGGGATGCCCAGTCGATCGCGTTCTTCAACGCCCCCGGGATCGACCGATTGAACTCCGGGGTGACGAACAGGATTGCGTCCACCGCGGCGATTGCCTCCTTCAACGCCCGCCCCTCGGGCGGGTAATCG
Organism: Rhodococcus sp. (in: high G+C Gram-positive bacteria); assembly: GCA_004211695.1. Classification (GTDB taxonomy): domain Bacteria; phylum Actinomycetota; class Actinomycetes; order Mycobacteriales; family Mycobacteriaceae; genus Rhodococcus_F. The sequence goes on along the minus strand of SEEV01000398.1, from coordinate 718 downwards.
GCGTCGTAGTCCTGGCTGTAGAGCGGCAGATTCCTGATGGGGATCTCGACGAACGCCAGATCGTCCGGGGCGAGGTGGATCAGCGCCGTAGCCAGGATCCGGTTGATCGAGGTGGAGGACAGACTTCCGACGATGTACCCGACCGTATAGGTGCTCACCGGTGTTCCCCTCGCGCGGAGGCGGGATACTCCGTCATCCGTGTTCGGTAGGCCGCTTCGCCGGCGATCGACCAATCCGCGCGCCCGAACTTCGTCATGCCATCGAGAACGCGACGCGATCCGGTTCGCGGGCCGACTCGACCCAGGGCGACGGCTTGGTCATCGCCGGCGAGGATCTGAGCGGTTCGCTGGGTCGTGGGCGCGATCGAGATGGCGGTCACAAATTGTGAGGTGAGCGGTGTGATTCGCGGGACACTGCACCTGAGGACGCCGAGAACCCGGTCGTCACGCATCACGGTCCCCTGTCACCGCCGGCCGACACGAATGCGGTCAGATGAGCACAAGAGCCGCCATCCGAATCGGACAGGGAAAGCGCGGCAGTCGCCACCCGCAGCACGCGGCACGGAAACAGCGTCGTTATGGGCCACAGCATTGTGGACAGTCGCGGACAATGATATTGCCTCGGACGGAAGAAGGGCGACAACTCGTGAACGCAGCGACAAGCAGCACATCGAACCTCACCATGCCTGCGGCGTTCATCGGACACGGCAACCCGATGA
>SEEV01000397.1 GCA_004211695.1 Rhodococcus sp. (in: high G+C Gram-positive bacteria) | reverse complement strand
TAGCCGTCGTTGTCGGCGTGCCACAGTTCGACCTTTGCGCCCGCGAGGCCGTTGCCGTCGAGGTCGGTGACCTGACCGGAGAAGACGAGCGGGGTGATCTTCTCGTCCTCGGGACGCATCGGAAGGGTGCACTTGGACGGTAGTTCGGGCGAGTTCTCGATGTAGTACGGGCCCTCGATGCTGCCCTTGGTGCCCTTGCGGCTGCGGGCGAGCACCTCTTCGACGGAGTGCTCGATGAAGACGTCGAGGAACAGCGGCCATTCGCCGCCCTCGCCGACGTCGATCAGCCACTGCTTGAACACGCGGTACTCGGGGTAGGTGACGCCGTGCTTCAAGATCACGTCGTTGAGTGCGCCGAGGGCGTCCTTGGCGATCGCCGCGAGCCGCTCGGGCGAGGTGTCGGCGGTGACGCGTTCGGCCTTGAACTTGTCGGTGGCGGCGGTGCCGGAACCGGCTGCGGTGGGGCTCTCGGTGGTGGTCATCTTTTCTCCTTGGGCTGGGAGGGATTCGGACGGGGCTGTTATCAAGTTTTGGGACGCGGTGAGTGTTCACGCGCCGGAGGGTCTTGCGTCTTGTACGCTCTGCGTACTAACATATCGCTGTGCGTACACCACTACTGTGCGCGCAGTCACATTGAAATGTCAACCCCGAGTCCGGACACGCACGAGAAACCCTGGTGGAGGCCGCTATGCCCGAGAACGATCGCGACTACATCCAGAGCATCGAGCGGGGCTTCGCGGTGCTCCTCGCCTTCGACGCCCAGCGCCCCAACCCCACGCTCGCCGAACTCGCGACGGAAGCGGGACTGTCGCGACCCGCGGTCCGCCGGATCCTGCTCACCCTGCAGAAGCTGGGGTACGTCGCCGGCTCGGGAGGGCGGTGGTCGCTCACCCCTCGCGTGCTCAGCATCGGACAGCACTACTCCGAGTCGCACGCGTTGATCGAGGCCGCGATGCCCCGACTGCTCGAGGTGGCCGAGAAGACCCAGGAGTCGGCCTCTCTCGGCGTGCTCGACGGCGCCGACGTGGTCTACGCCGCGCGCGTCCCCGTCCGGCGGATCATGAGCATCAACGTCTCGGTCGGCACCCGCGTCCCCGCATACGCCACATCGATGGGCCGCGCCCTGCTCGCCTGGGCTCCCGCCGACGTCGTCGAACGGGTTGTCGCCGAATCGACGTTCCAGAAGCTGGGGCCGGAGACGATCAGCACTCCCGAGGAACTGGACCGGGAACTGGCGACGGTGCGCAAGCAGGGATATGCGTTGACATCGGAGGAGCTCGAGAAGGGTTTGATCTCGCTGGCCGCGCCCGTCCGGGACGCGACGGGCGCCGTCGTCGGCGTCGTCGCCTGTTCCACGTCGTCCGCGCGCAACACTCCCGCGCAGTTCCAGGAACAGGCCGTTCCCTGTGTGCTCGCCGCCGCGGCAGCCCTCGGCGCCGACATGGGCTACGCCGGCTGACGGAGTCACGTCGGTCAGATCGGGTCGAGCACGAATTCGCAGGAGACCTCTCCGCCTGCACTGAGGTCGACGAGCGACTCGACGGCGGAGGCGACCACTTCTCGCGATGCGCCCGGCGTCGGCACGAGCCGCGTCTCGAGCGGCCGGAATCCACACGCATGGACGATCACGTTGAGGTGGCCCACGTCGGCATCGCTTCGGGCACTGGAGAATTCACACGGCGCGGGCTGCACGGTCGCGATGTCGAAACGACCGCCTGCGCACGTGACGACGATGCCGCGCAGGTTGTTGCGCAGGATCTCCATGGAGTACCCGGAATAGCATCCGTCGGCGTCCGTGTGCCAGACCTCGATCTCCGCACCGGACAGCGGTTCGCCGCTGCGGGACCGGACCACTCCTGTCACGCGCAGCGGTGTCCCGGGTTCGCCGGGGAGCGCCGCAAGGTTCGCGTTCCACGGCAGTACCCGCTGCGCGGGGAGGTAGAACTCCCGGTCCACGTAGTCGAGGCAGGCCTGGTCGGCCTGAGGTGCCTGGTCGGCCTGAGGTGCGGTCGTCGTCGAGGTTGAGGTCATCACCTGATCCGATCACTCTCGTACGCTGTGCGTACAGGGAGAACGCTGTGCGGTCGGATTCGAGTGTGCCCGCAGTCACAGGCGTTCGTCAACCTCCGGTCCGTTCACATCGCGGACGGGTCGGGGCGGTGCATCTGTGGGATAATTTCCCGGCCACCGGCGGACAACGACGTTTCGCCGTCCCGGTTCGCGCCCTTGTGCGGCCACGTCGAACACCCGAGGATCACATCGATGACCACTCCTCCCCGCAGCATCACCCTCCGCTTCCTGGCCGCACCCACCGAGGTCGCGACGCTCGGAGGGGCCGTCCAGGGTGGCCGGATCCTCGAATGGATCGACAAGGCCGCCTACGCCTGCGCGGTCGGCTGGAGCGGGAGCTACTGCGTCACCGCATATGTGGGAAACATCAAGTTCACCCGGTCCATCGAGTCGGGGCACCTCGTCGAAGTAGAAGCGCGGCTCGTCCACACCGGGCGCTCGAGCATGCACATCCAGTGCACCGTGTCGTCGGCAGACCCGCGAACCGGGCAGTTCACCGAGGCCAGCAACTGCCTCATCATCTTCGTGGCCGTCGACGACTCCGGAAAGCCGACGGGTGTGCCGCCGTGGAAGCCCGTCACCGCCACCGACCGCGCCGAGTCCGAGGAGGCGGTCATGCGGATCGGCCTGCGCGCCGACATCGAAGAGGCGATGAGCAAGCAGAACTACACCGACGCGGGCACTGCGCCGGAATCGCTCAGCCGGTTCCTCGCCGCACCCACCGACGTCAACTGGGGCGGCAAGACGCACGGCGGAACCGTGATGCGCTGGATCGACGAGGCCGCCTACCTGTGCGGCACGTCGTGGAACGGCACACCCTGTGTGTCGGTGTACGCCGGCGGGGTCCGGTTCTACCGCCCGATCCAGATCGGCCACATCGTCGAGGTCGACGCCCGCCTCCTTCACACCGGTGCGCAGACCATGCACATTTCGGTGCACGTGCGGTCCGGCGACCCGCGCACTCGGGAAATGAACCTCACCACCCACTGCCTGACGGTCGTCGCCGCCGTCGACGACGACGGTGTCGCGACTAGCGCGCGGCAATGGGTTCCGCAGTCCGACGAGGATCGCAAGCTGGAGGCGCACGCCCGCGAACTGATCGCCCTCCGCGACCGGGCGCGAATCGGCGCCCTGGCGTAATCCGCCCGAGTAGAACCGTCAGCCTCGGAGCGCTTCCGAGGGCGCCACGCCGTACTTCCGCCGGTACGCCGCCGCGAACCGGCCGGTGTGCGTGAAACCCCAGCGCATCGCGACCTCGGCGACCGTCGACGAACCGTCCGCGCGCAGCAAGTCGTCGTGGACGCGTTCGAGGCGCACATCCAGCAGGTAGTCGCGGGGGCTGACCCCCACATACTCCTGGAACCCCTCCTGCAGGCGGCGGACCCCGACACCCGCGATCTCAGCCATCTCGGCCGCGGTCCACGCCCGCGCGGGGTCGGCGTGGATCTCGTCGATGACGCGCTTGACGATGCGCGGGCGGGTACCGCCACCGGCGGTGTCGTCGTCCGGGATCGCCGCCAGGACGAGCGCGGTGGTGACCGCCCCCGACAGCTGCTCGGCGACGAGGGGGTTCGCGTAGACGCCGTCCGATCGCAGCATCTGGTCGAGCAGCGACCGCACCAGGGCCAGCCAGCTCGCACCGTTCGCGCTGGTCAGGTCCAACTGTGCGGGCAGCCGCAGTCCCGGCCGCGCCAGCACCCGCGCCATCTCGCGGTGCAGGTAGTCGCGGTCGACGCGGACGCCGATGATCGAGCAGTCCTTGCTCCAGTCGGTGATGAGCGTGGTGGTGTCGGGTGGGCAGATCGTGCCCGACCCGGGAACGGACGACACCTCGTTCCTTCCCGTCACCGATTCCAGATGCCCCGACAGCGGCACGTTGATCGCGTACGCGCCGGGGTGGTCCGACTGGATCGACACGTCCGCACCCCAGCCGATGTGGGTGATCTTCACCGGGCCCAACTCGACCGCCTCCGCGACGGTATTGCGCGCGTTCGACCTGCTCAGCGGGGTCAGCCGATGTGGGAAGTACACGTCCGACACCACATGCGACGCCTCGTCCCAATCTTCGGGGCGGACAACCCTGGGCGTGGACTGCATGGCACCAGTGTGACCACGGACACCTTCGATTGCAATTTCCGCCGTGACCCGAGTCACTGCGCAAAGCGGATCAGCACCGCGCTCAGCGGATCGACGCACCCTTCGCGTGGTCGTACGTTCGTCCGTACCTCAACAGCGCCCCGGACAGGAAGGGAGGCTCCGAAAATAGAGCAGCGCGAACTCCGGAACATTTTCGGTCAGTTTGCCAGCGGAGTCACTGTCATCACGTGCAGCAACTCCGAGGGTCTGCCGCACGGAGCGACGGTCACCGCCTTCACCGCCGTGTCGATCGAACCGAGGCTGTGCCAGGTCACCCTGACCCGAAAGTCGAAGGCCTGCAGCTATTTGAGCAAGGCACCGTTCGCCGTCAACATTCTCGCCGCCGACCAGGTCGACACCGCACTGCATTTCGCGGGACGACCGCAGAACCCCGAACCCGTGTGGAACGACGGTCCGACCGCCCCGATCATCAGCGGGGCCGCCGCCACGCTGTCCTGCAAGCCGTGGGCCGAGTACGACGGCGGCGACCACATCATCTTCCTCGGTGAGATCGTGGCGGCCGAATCCAGCGGCAAGGATCCGCTGTTGTTCTACCGGAGCACTTTCCACGATCTCGGCACACCGTCGGCGTCTGCCGTGTGGAACGGATCGATGGACGATCCGAACAACGGATGGTTCGACGCCACCACTTCCTTCACCCCATTTCATCTCCAGCCCACCCACTGACCGCCGAATCCGAAAGGACTTCCCTCATGACCACCACCGAAAGCACACCCGAGACCACGCTCGACCCGACGAAGGTCAACCCCGCAGAGAATGCCGAGGCCAACCGCACCGCGAACTTCGCGTCGCGCCCGATGACCGGCGACGAGTACATCGAGTCGCTGAAAGACGATCGCGAGATCTGGCTCCACGGTGAGCGCGTCGAGGACGTCACCACCCACCCGGCGTTCCGCAACCCCATCCGGATGACCGCCCGCCTGTACGACTCGATGCACACCGGCGAGAACGTCGACAAGGTCACCTGTCCCACCGACACCGGCAACGGCGGCGTCACGATGCCGTTCTTCAAGGCACCGAAGTCCTCGGACGACCTGCTGAAGGAACGCGACGCGATCGCCACCTGGGCGCGGATGACGTACGGCTGGATGGGCCGCAGCCCCGACTACAAGGCCTCGTTCCTCGGTACCCTGCACGCGAACAAGGAGCTCTACTCGCCGTTCCAAGCGAATGCCGAACGCTGGTACAAGGAGTCGCAGGAGAAAGTCCTGTACTGGAACCATGCGATCATCAACCCGCCCGTCGACCGGCAACTCCCGCCCGACGAGGTCGGCGACGTGTTCATGAAGGTGGAGAAGGAAACCGACGCGGGCCTCATCGTGTCGGGCGCCAAAGTGGTGGCGACCGGTTCGGCGATCACCAACTACAACTTCATCGCCCACTACGGCCTGCCGATCAAGAAGAAGGAATTCGCCCTCATCTGCACCGTCCCGATGGACGCGCCGGGTGTGAAACTGATCTGCCGGTCCTCGTTCACCCAGAACGCCGCCGTGATGGGCACCCCGTTCGACTACCCCCTGTCGAGCCGCATGGACGAGAACGACACCATCTTCATCTTCGACAAGGTGCTGGTGCCGTGGGAGAACGTCTTCATGTACGGCGACGTCGACAAGATCAACGGCTTCTTCCCGCAGTC
>SEEV01000396.1 GCA_004211695.1 Rhodococcus sp. (in: high G+C Gram-positive bacteria) | reverse complement strand
GCCCCACCGCGGCAACCTGACCCGCACCCCGCCCGCTCGGGTTACCCTCGACTCAGCACGCCCGAGCATGGGGAATTACGTGACGGACACCCCTGGGGAATTACGTGACGGTCGACATCCTGCGGGCCGAGGCGGTCGTGTTGAGGAGTAGTGGAGTACTCCACTGAACCGCGTATCGCCGGCGCCGGTACTCCTGCCCAGGCGCCTACGCCGCGGATGCGTGCTGTGCGGCACTTCCTAGCGCCGAATAGAGAACAAGGATGCATGACTTCCGGGCACGCCGCGTGGCAACATTCAGGCTTGACAGATGGTGCGTTCCGACCGGATTCCACTGACCCGCTCGATTGCGGAACGCCACCGCCGATGACGGCGACGATGGGCGCTTCGTCTGCTCATGGGAGCGGTTTGACCTCAGCAGATGAAGTGCAGAGGCGCCTCCAGGGTCGCTCGCCGGAAGCGCCCCACTCTGCCCTCTTGACGGGCTTCTCTACATATCAGTTGGGGCTCGTGCACAACAGTTGAGCCAGTGCTTGCATTCCCACGCTTACGTCACCTTGTCCGGATGTGTTGCCTTTGCCCACGCATGCTGGATCGCGAACGCCCACTGCCTTCTCCAGATGGTCGATGCTGGCAGTAGAGAGGGTCCAACCCAACGGGACCTCGGCGGACGGGCTCATCGGCGGTGACGCCGTGATCACACTTGCACCTACCGCCGATCGCACCGTGTCGATTGCCCGCTGACACCGATCCACCGAATCCTCGGTGGTGCCGGCCCGGGCAGAGTCAGACTTGTCGGGTCCTGCAGTCGGGCAGATGTCCGCGAATGAGTTCGAGATCCGTTGTATCCAGGCAGCGTTGGACGCCAGTCGGGAGTGTGCGCCTCTCCCGATCATCGGAATGAGCAGCTCTGGCGAGGCTTTGCCTTCCTCTGGAGCGAGATCTGCACCCGGTTCGTCGTCGAGGTAGACCACGATGGGGACCACGAGCGTCCCGGATGATCCGTCGCCGGAGGTGAGCACGCTGATGTTGTTCTGTCGAACCAGATTCGCTACATCAGGTGCGATTTCTGCCAGGGTGCCGAGGCCTGATCCCTCGGCGTATCCACCGTCGATCAGCTGCATGGGACCTGCCTCGCATTTTCCGACGCCATGACCGTCGTACGGACGTATGCGGCCTGACGGCGTGACGACGGGAAACCGTGCCGACAGCATGGCGGCCGTTGACCACGACATGTTCGGGAAGCATGAGGACAGACTGTTCTGGAAGTCGATCGACGATGCGGGGAACCCATCCTGATCGCGACAATTCGGCCCCGCACCCGCCTCCTTCGGTCCGAGTTCGATTTGACTCACCAGCACCCGGCAGTTGGATCCTGCCGCTGTCGAATTGAGGATCAGAGCACCCGTGGGGCCCTGGATTTCCGTGGAATACGGGGCCCGCAGTTCTGGTACCGAATTCTCCCACGCCTGCTCGATCAGTCCTGCCCGGTCGTGCCACGTCAGCTTGCTGCCCTCCCATTGGACCCGAGATCCGGTCGTGCCGGCGACCAAGTCACCCACGATCGATCCCGAGATCCCGACGCTCAGTGCCTCGGGTCCGGCGAGACGGCGTACCGCGTCGGCGACGGTGCTGCTGTCGGGCGACAGGCGCGCGATCGCGAGACCCACCGAACCCCCGCTGACACCGCTCGATGCCAGTACCGCGTTGGGTCCGCAGCTGCCCATGCCCGCGATCTCCGCCATGGCATCGGCCGTCCAGATCGCGGCGCGAATGCCGCCGCCGCTTGCCGCGACGAGGATCATCGGTCGCACTTCCAGGCCGCCGGGGGCTCCCTCGATTGGGCGTCGGCATGCGCCGCTGTCTGCCATCCAGTTGGTAAACCTCGTGCCCAATGTGATGCGGACCGGAGGGTCCCTCTGGTCCGACAGGGTGCGAATGGTGTGCAGGTCGCGATCACCGCCAGACAAGCTGACGACGAAAACTACCACGGCGACCAGCGTCAACACAGGAGTCGCTTTCATCCCGAACAGCATGAATACTTCGAGCGGCTTCTTCCGCTGCAAATGGACGATGACGAGTCCGATCAGCACGGCCCACGAACCCACGGACAAGAGCGCCGTGGCAACGACGCCGAGCACTCTTGTCAAGGCAGTCGGGCACAGGTACAGCCACAACAAGATGCCGACACAGATGATGGCGAAGGTCCAGTCGAAGATTGTGCGTTCCCGGGGTGGCGTGTCGGCACTGTGCTGGGGCGACTGGCTCTGCTCCGAGGCGTGCTTCGTCCATCGTGCGAAGTACACAACTCTGGTGCCGTGTATGCATCGGACAGCGACTGCCGGGACAGTGATCACAAGCGCCCACCCCAATAAAAGAAGAACCACCGACCACGGGTTGCCAGGTATCAGGTCGGTTACGGCGGCGAGGACAACGGGCGCTGTGAAGGCTCGCACCAATCCAAACGCTCCGGCGAGAAGCACCGACAACGCCAGCACATCACCGGTAGCCAGAGTCATCCGAACCCGACCCTCGTACGGGGAGCCCGAATCTGCTGAAAGGTCGAGTACTCCGAAATTCTTCCGGACTGCGGCGATTGCGCTTACGACGATCAGAGCTCCGATAGGTATGCCCACGATCCACCAGTATGCCCTGTCGTCCCAGCCCAGCCACCCGGCGCAGATCAGCATGACAACCGCGCCCGCCAATAGCAATGGATGCGGGGGCGTCCGCGACTTTCGACTGTGGTTTTCCGCAGAACCAGTGCTGTTCGCGATCGATCGGACTGCAAGCGAACACGCTGCGATGGTCGTCGGCAGCACGACAAAGAATGCCGTGTTCTGACGATCGATCAGCTGCGAATGATTCGACACCAGAAGCGCCAGACCCAGCCCGGCCACCACCCCTGGAGCCATGAGCCACCAAAACACTTCTGCCGGTTCAGTCGGAGACGTGCACTCTACCCACTTTTCCCAAGCGCGCTCGGTACGCCTTCTCCCGAGGAAGTACAGTCCGATTGCCAATAGCCCGTAGGAGAATGCGGCTAAGAGCCCGTGGATGGCACCGCTTCCGCCGCTGTCGACCCACCGGCGTTGGGCGTCCGGTATCTGGTCCAACGCTCCTGGAAGCGGCAATAAAGTGAGGATCACGACAATGACGACGACGACCAGCGACAGTCGCTGTATCCACAGTGCCGGAGTCAACCGCACGGCAGTTCGCACCAATGCGGCCCGGAACTGCTTATCGCGGACCAAAGCCAGTGCGAGCGCTACGAGGGCAATCCATTTAACTGTTGCTGCGATCGCGACCGCCCATGGTTCCCAAACGGGGACGCTTGGCCTCTGGAGGATGTGGGCGCCCCACACTAGGAGAACGCCTTCGAAAGTCTCGGCGAGCACGAATGCGAACAATGCGAACTTCGCAGAACCGCCAGTTTCGAACGTATCCGGCGCTCGGCCGCGGAGTTTCGTCGAGCGCACGATCAGCCGCCACAGGACGACTGCACCACTCGCGAAGAATGCAAACTCGAATAACGTGTGCCACGCGATCAGTCCGCCAATCACCGAACGCAGCTGTGCCGATTCCTTCGACGCTACAGTCCAATCCGCCCACGCGTCCTTCGCCCCCAGCGCACCAGGCCCCACGACCTCGCGTATCGACCAATTATTGCCTTCAGCCAATGAGCGCCCCAGCATCCGATCTGTTTCTGCGGACGCGATTAAGGACACGATTGCTACTGACACCCACACCAGAATGCGGGCGGGCCCGAACCCATCGACCCATCGCGATATGATGGTGAAAAGAGTAGTGAACCAACTCGATACGCGTCCGATCATGTGATCCACCTTGTGGGACTGTACGAGTTCGCTTGCATCGGAGACTGCTTCTCTTGAATGTGGAATAAGCAGTGGGGTACCGAGCAGCCTGAGGTTCGGGCCGCCAAACTCGGGCATAGCTACAGCAAGGAAACCGGTCTGTATCTATGGTCTCCCCTTGTACCGACAATGTCACCGGTGGTTAGATTCCCTAACCTCTTCTCCACAGCGCAAGGGTCAGTAGCTGACGACTGTTTTCTGGCACCCTGGTGTGAGGCACAGTGCGAAACCTCATGAAGTCAGTGCTGACGTTCAGGGGCTTCCCGCGCAGGAAGGTTCTGCTGGGGGCAAGTAGTGCGTGTCCACACGATAGAGCAGGTCATCGTTATCGATCACGCGCTCACCCCTCCCAGGATTTGTTCACAAGCGATGAGCACGCGTCAGACGTCGGCGCCAAGGCCGGTGTCCGGCCTGCCAGCCCGCGTTGGCCTGGACGACAGCGCGTCGAGTGGTGCGGTGGGTCCCGTCGAGGCAGACCTCGGCGAGTCGTTTGTGGGCGATGCCTGACGCGGACCTTGCCTTTGCGGCGCTCGACCCACACCTCAATCTTGGCTAGGTATCGTCGATGGTGCGGGGCCGCCGCGATAGGCCGGTCACTGACACTCCAGCGTCGTGGGCCGCGACGTAGCGGCGGATTGTTCGGATCTACCTCGACCAACTGCGCCGCGGAGTACGCGTTTCCAGTAGCGTCGTATGCGGCGAGTATTTCATGAATGTCCGTGTCACACTTCTTCATGCGTGCCTCCGGTGGGGATTTCGCTCGCAGGTTGTCGAAGGCCTTGAGCAAGGCGCTCTGGCGGAGAAGGCGCGCACGCTTTTGCCGGAGGCCGCCGTCGGCCGACGCTGCCCTTGGTTCCGGGCCCGGTGTGTAGCGGCCACCCCGGTTCGGTTCCCGGTCGCCGGCACCAGGGGGGTGAGAGGGTGGTGCGGGTTATGACATGGCGGCTGCCCCCGACTCTTGTGACGGATTCGGATGCTGCGGTGGTCGTTGCGATGATGAGGTATTAGTGCCGCTTGGATCTGGGCAAGGGCGCCTATGCGGGGTGCCCTTTGGATGCGGAGGCGGTGTGCAGCGGCTGCACGGTTCTGCTGATCTGAGTTAGGGTGTCGGTGCGCGTTCTGGGCACTGCCAGGGCGCGGTCTGGCGGGGTCTCGACCAGAGTCTCCGCGATCAGATTCGGTGGCACATCCAAGCGTTCTGCTCTGACGACGGAGACCACGGATTCCTTCGCCCAGAGGTTGTGGGCGATGGTCTGCGCGTCGTTGTCGCCGAGCCAGGACGCGAAGGAGTGCGTGACGGAGAAGAGTGCCAGCACTATCACCGAAATCACGAGGACTTGGCTGACTCGTGCGGTCGGAGTGGTGTGGTGCGTGCTCGGTGTGGTGGTGGAGATGGTCAGTGCCCAGTAGCCTCCCACCGCGAGGAGGCCACCCACCCCGAGCGCGATCGGTGAGAACGCCCAGGAGATGAGGGCGAGAGGGGCTGTGTACCCGGCCGTCACGACGCCGACGATCCCGGTGAGCATGAAAGCTGTCCCGACGGCGAGTGCGGTTCGTCCGATGGTGCGAACAAGGTGCGGCCGCTGTCCGGTTCTGATCGCGCGGCGCGCGTAGTCCCCGACCCAGACCGCCGCGAACCACCCGACGAGGAGAAAAAGGAGCGGCGCGTACAGAACAGTGACACTGCCTCGCACGTAATCGCTGGAGGTGAATCCGAGAGCGTCACAGTCGACGCCGAAGAAGGCGAGCTTCTTGCGGGTGTAGATGTATCCGAAGTAGTAGCACAGCGCCGTGATCAGGGTGGTCGGGGCGAGAATCGTGGTGACGACACCGATCCAGGTGTGGATCGGTGTCGGTGTCGTCGCCGAGTTCTCACTCATCGGGCGGTGTGCCGCCGTCGGTGGGCGGCGCGGTTGTCGGGACCGGAGGCGACGGTACGGGAGTATCGGTATCCGGGCTGGTACCGGGTGGGCCGGGCAGGCTCGGTTGTGTTGGTGCGCTCGGAACGCCGATCTTGTTCTCCGGTGTTGTCGGTTGGGTCCCTACCGGACGGGTTCGGTGCTGTTCGACGGTGGGGAACGACATGCTCGTTGTGGAGGCTGACGAAGTGGGTGTTGGGGAGGTCGCCGCAGGTGGGGCCGGTTGGCTCGGCGGGTGTGGGGGGTCGGCTCTGCAGGCGCCGAGTATTGCCGCCACGGCGAGTGCTGCGGCGATCGCAGCGAACGGAATCGGCCTTGCGGTTCCTGTCGGAACGTGACTTGTCGCTCGCATCGGAACTCCCAACCCCGGAACTCTCCGCTCATGTATCGCTCTTGTATTCCGACGCTGCCGCCGACGAGCCCCTCGATCACGCGTAGCCCACTACCTGTCTTCGGTTGTCGCACTGTCTGTTGGCTCGCCCTTGCCGAGCCCGTCGGGACGATCGGGACCTCGCACCGCGGCTCATTGGCCCGGCCGGCCTGAGCCCTGGAACCGCACGCGGTGCCCGCCCGTCGTGAGGAATCGGCCGCGGTACGCCCGACGTCGGATTCCGAGGCTGCTGGTGCTTCGGATTCGCGGCCGGGACACACCATGGCGGTGCGAGAGCTTGGCCAGGAGATGTCGTGACACCGGGGTCAGCGCACTCGGAGTACGTCGCGCAGGGCTTGCGCGACGGCTTGGTTGGCGACGTCGCCGTGGTCGGTGATCGTCGCGTCGGCCTGGAGGTTGAAGACCTTGCCGGCGGCGAACGTGTACTGGTGGGTGGGGGTCACCTTCCGCAGGAGTTGTTCGGTGGGGTCGGTCTCGGGGGTGTGTTGGGCGCCGTTGCGTCCCATGCCGCCGTAGGGGTCATCGTGGTCGCCGAGCGCGGCGGCGTTGTCGCGGGCAATCCGGGAGGCGAGGGGATAGGCGACGCCGACGGCGAGGTCGTTTTTGGTGTGTGTGACGATGACGGGCCCGTTGACGTGGTGTTCGCCGAGGACGGCACGGAACGCGCCGTCGTGTTGTCCGTCGAATCGTTGGGCGAGTCCGTTGTGGGAGAAGGCGGCCTGCAGCAGGGCGAGGCTGAGCGGGGCTGGTGAGGGTGGGAGTGCGGCGGCGGTCGCGGTCACCAGCCGTCCGCCGAAGCTGTGCCCGGTCAGGTGGATGGGCAGCTGGGGGTGTCGTTCGCGGGCTCTGCCGAGGACCCCGGCCACGCCGGTGCGGCCGACGGCGCCGGCGCGGGTCTTCATCGTGTAGTAGGTGGCGAAGTTCGCGATACGGCGGGCGGCGGCCTTGGCGCCGGACAACAGATCGCCGAGAAAGGCGGCGCCGCCGCTGGTGTTCCCGGCCGCGCCTCCGGGCCCGGTCGGCAGCAGGACGGGCACCTCTCCGGTGAACCGTTGAAAGAGGGTTTCGGGGTCGAGGTCGAGGAATTCTTGGGAGGCGTCGTCGGGGTGTGCCTGGCTCGGGTCCAGGAGGTTGCGGATCTGCAGCACGTATTCGCGCCGCGCGTCTGCGGAGGTGTCCAGGTCCTCGATCTGGGCTATCGCGCGTTCGACCAAGTGTGTTCGCGTCGGGTCTGTGCCGTCGGTGCCCAGCAGCACGGGGTCTTGTTCGAGTTGCTGCAGGGCGGTCAGGAGCGCTGCATCGTTGGCTGCGGTCGCGGTGGCGGCTCCTCCGCCGGGTATGAGCGATTCGAGTGCGAATTTCTTGCTCGGCCACAGCACTCTCATCACGGCCAGGCGGGATCCGGGCCCGGATTCGGGCAGTCCGACCGCCTCGAGGGAGGTGATCAGTGTGTCGTAGAGCGTGGTGGCTTCGGCTTTGTCGTTGTTCCAGCCGTGCGCGAGGACGAGTAGGTCGGTGGTGTCGGCGAGGCCGTCGAGGAGCCGGGTTACCTGGTGTTCGTCGTGGACCAGCCCGTCCTTGGTGAACTCAATCTCGAATTGCCCGGTGATCATCGCGGATGTCCTCTCACACGGATTGGATGGCCTTCATCAGGTCGACGAGACCGTGGCCTTCGAAGTAGCGCTCGCGGCCCAGGGACACCGCGCTGGCGAGGAAGATCCGTTTGATCTCGTCGGAGCGGCCGATGAATTCCTGCCGGATCGAGAGAAACGCGGCAATCGCCCCGGAGACGTGGGGTGCCGCCATGCTGGTGCCGCTGTCTTCGAGGTAGTACGCGGTGTGCGTGGGCGGGCTGCCGGGCGGGGCGGTGGCTCCGATCCCCGGCGTCGGCGATTGATTGGCGAGTTTCGCCAATGCCCTGTCCTGCTTGGTCCCGGCCGCGCAGGAGACGATGCGTTCTCCGGGCGCCACGAGGTCGGGCTTGAGGCGCCCGTCGGAGGTGGGCCCTTTCGACGAGAAGTACGAGATCCCGAAGGTGTGCGGCGAGTCGCGATGAGTGGATCCGACGGTGATCGCGCCGGCGGCGTTGCCGGGATCGTTGATGGTGTTGGACAACCCGACCTTCGTCACGCGGGTACTGGTGGGAAGGGTGGAGTAGCCGGTGTTGCCGGCTGCGGCGACCACGATGACACCGGACTGCACCAACCGGTTCACCTCCGTGCACAGCGGGCTTTGGCCGCAGGCGAACATCTCGGCGTCGAAGTCGTATCCCACGCTGAGGTTCACCCCGTGCACCCGCAGGAGCTTGGGATTGTCGTTGAGCTTCTCGCGGATGTATTCCAGGGCCCGGACGATGTCGCTGGACCTGCCCGCACCCTGATCGTCGAGGACGCGCAGGCTCACCAGATGGCAGCCCGGTGCCACGCCGTGGAAGCGTTCGCGTTCGCGGTCGGTGCCGATGACTCGCGCGTTGGTCACCGTCACCCGGGTGGGTTCGTTGTCGTCCTCGTCGCCCGCGACGATCCGGTCCTGGCGTTCGAGGACCACGTTGGTCACCGTGTGCGAGGCACGCCCGGTGATGATGCCGGCCACGTGGGTCCCGTGTCCCAGGGGATCGGTCAGTGCCGAGGTGCGGTGGAGGTCGATCCGCTGGCTGCGGTCGTCCTTGGACAGTGGGCCGCCGTCGGCCGGGTCCTCGTCCGGGTCGGGCAGTCGGTGACCGTCCACTTCGACGAAACATCGGTGCAGGTTGCGGACCGCGGCGTCCAACAGCAGGTGCTCACCGGTGGTGTCGCCGAAGTGCGGATGCGTGGCGTCGATCCCCGAATCCAGGACCGCCCAGCAGATGCCTTCACCACTGGCTTCGAAGGAACGCAGGGCGGCGTCGGCCTTGATGGTGGAGACGGACTTGGAGATATGGGCGCGGACGGGGAAGTCGGGCCACAGTCGGTAGATGGTGCGGTACGGGAAGTCAGACGGCGGCGCGGCGCCGGCGCCGGGGGTGTCGGGTGCGAGCCGTTGCCGGCGGGCCGCAGCGGCAGCGGCAGCGGCGGCCGCCCGGAGTGCGCGTTCCTGGTCGACCGCCACCAGCTGCTTCCACTCCGCCAGGGTCATTTCACACCGGAAGTAGCCTTTGGAGATTTTCGTCAGCTGCCACGGGTCAGCCCTGCGCCCGGATGTCGCACCGAGGACGTCGGTGAAGAGTTGACGGAAGGCGTTGGTGGCCCCGGAGAGCCCGTCGATGTGCAGGACGTTCAGCTCGATGAGGTACGGACCGCGGTCTTCGGGGGCCGTGCCCAGGCCCCACCGTCGGCGGTTGTCGTCATCCTCGAGCTCCGGGGGTGCGGTCTGCCGGTCGAGACGCTCGCCCGAGAATTCGTCCCGCGAGGATCCGCCGTCAGCGCCCCGAGAACCTGGGTCGGTCATATCTCACCCTTCTCGGCTGTGGGTGACCAACATTGCCCGGCCGAATGCTCTCGAGGTCCGGCTTTTTCGTCATCTACCGTCGTTGTTCCCTTCGATCTCTGTTCAATACCCGGGTACTTGCAGTTGGTGGGCGATGGCGGCGATGGCGTCGACGAGCGAGCGGCTCCCGAGCTGATTCCAGCCCGTGCCGTCGGGTCCTCGGATCTGATCGAATACGTCGCGGGCCCGATCGGCGGTGGTGGCGGGCAGCGAGGCGGCCGCGGCGCCGGCTGGGGGTGGTGTCATCCCGGGGACGCCGTGGTGCATGCCGATCTCGGCGAGTGCGTCGATGACGGAGCGGTTGTTCAGTTGTGGCCAGCCGGCGCCGCCGGGGCCGAGGAGTTGGAGCCAGAAGTCGAGGACGCGGTCGTCGACGCTGAGTTCGCCGGGGGCGCCGCTGAACAGGGTCCGCAGCTCGTCCAGGGTGCCCTCGTAGGCGTTGACATCGACCAATTTCCCGGCGACCCGGCCCTTGTCGGAGAATTGCAGAATCTCGACCGGGGCGCCGGGGGTGTAGTCCTTCCAGCCGGCGAATCCGCTGCCGGGGTAGATTACGGAGGCGAATCCGGATGCGGTGACGTAGTGCGAGTTCCACAGTGGTGGGAGATCGTTCAGCGGGGGTGATCCCATGTGGCCTTGCCAGTACCAGCGGGGAAGGTAGATGGCGCACACCCGCAGACCGGCAGAGTTGATGGCATCGACGAGGCCGCGCATGTTGGCGCCGCTACCGGGGGTGTTGGGGTCTTCGTAGTCGAGCATGACCGGGATGCTGGGGTCGCCGAGGTGCGCTTTGAGGTTGGCGACCTGTGCGGTGATCGGGTCACTGTTGCGGGCGAAGTGGTAGCCGCAGAACATGCCGGGGAAGTGCTGTTGCATCAGGTCGCGGTTGCGGGGCCAGAAGGAGTCCTTGAAGAAGTCGCCCTCGGTGCACTTGGCCGCCATGAAGGAGAACCCTTCGCGTTTGGTGGCGGCGATGTCGAAGTTGCCCTGGTGGTTGGAGATGTCGACCCCGTAGAACGTCCCGGTGGCCGGGTCGATGGTGCCGGTGGGTGGGTTGGCGGCGCCGACGAGGAGTGGTTTCGGGTCGATCGGGGCGCCGCCGAAGCGGCCGGGGGAGGTCCAGACTTCGAAGTGCAGGTGCGGGCCGGTGGAGTCGCCCTCGTTGCCGACCCGGGCGATCTGCTGGCCGGCGCGGACGAACATGCCCTGCGACACGAGCAGGTCCGCGGCCCGCATGTG
>SEEV01000949.1 GCA_004211695.1 Rhodococcus sp. (in: high G+C Gram-positive bacteria) | reverse complement strand
GGCCCCCTGACAGTTACCCGGACCGGACTCACACCGGCAAGCGACGACGAGCTTACGAACACAGGTCACCTACACAAGGTCACCTCCATTCCCTGGTCGCGCAACAAAGTACTACTAGTCCTGCAGTGTCGTTTCCAAAGTCGCGGCGCAGGCCGGCGCAGTTGTTCGAGCGTGTCGCCACACGAAGGCGCTTCGGCCGGTTAACGACCGTCCGACGATCAGGGTATTCATTTCCCTGGTTCCCTCGTACGAGTAGATCGCTTCTGCGTCGGCGACGAATCGGCCTACGTTGTGTTCCAGAAGTATTCCGTTGCCGCCCATCAACTCCCGCGCCCAGCCGACGGTTTCTCGCATACGGACCGTGCAGAACGCCTTGGCGAGCGATGAGTGCCGGTCCTCGGCATCCCCCTGGTCCTGCAACTGGGACAACTGCGCACACAGGGCCCACGATGAGGTGATGTTTCCGAGCATCCGCACCAACAGGTCCTGGACGAGCTGGAAGCCGCCGATCGGCCGGCCGAACTGTTCACGGGTGCAGGCGTATTTCAGCGCATTTTCGTACGCGCCGCGCGCGCATCCGACGGCCATCCAGGCCACGCCCGCGCGTGTCAGTCGTAGGACTTCGGCGGTGTCCTTGAACGTGTTCGCGCCGTGCAGGCGGTTGTGCTCCGGTACCCGCACGTTGTCGAGCGTGATGAGCGCGTTCTGCACGATCCGCAGGGCGATCTTGTGCTCCTGCTTGTCCGCCGTGAATCCGGGCGAGGAGTTCTCGACGACAAACCCTTTCACCTGGCCGTCGGCGACATCCTTCGCCCAGATTACGGTGAGATCACCGAACGTCGCGTTGCCGATCCATTTCTTCTGCCCGTTCAGGGTCCAGGTGTCACCGTCGCGTTCGGCAGTCGTGGTGAGCCCGCCCGACGCACCGGAGCCGACGTCGGGTTCGGTCAGCCCGAAGGATCCGATCTTCTCGTACTGTGCCATCGCAGGAAGGAAGCGTTCGCGTTGTTCGTCCGAACCGCACAGGTAGATCGATCCCATGGCCAGGCCGCCGTGCACGCCGTTGAAGGTGGCTATCGAGGGATCCGTCCGGGCCAGCTCCATCGCAATCATCCCGTCGAGCAGGTAGCTCCGCCCGGCACAGCCGAAGCCCTGGTAAGGCACACCGGCGATGCCGAGCTTCCGGAGTCCGGGCACGATCTCGAACGGGAA
>SEEV01000948.1 GCA_004211695.1 Rhodococcus sp. (in: high G+C Gram-positive bacteria) | reverse complement strand
TACGAGGACTGGAACGTCGACACCGGTCTCGCCTGCGGGCTGCAGGGCAAGGCGCAGATCGGTAAGGGCATGTGGGCGATGACCGAGCTGATGGGGGAGATGCTCGAGCAGAAGATCGGCCACCCCAAGGCCGGCGCGAACACCGCGTGGGTGCCGTCCCCGACCGGGGCCACCCTGCACGCCACCCACTACCACCAGGTCGACGTGGTCGCCGTCCAGGACCGGCTGAAGGGCACCCGGCGGGCCACCCTCGACGAGATCCTCACCATCCCCCTCGCCCCGAACACCGACTGGTCCGAGGCGGAGAAGCAGGAAGAACTCGACAACAACTGCCAGTCCATCCTCGGCTACGTGGTGCGGTGGATCGACGCCGGTGTCGGCTGCTCCAAGGTCCCCGACATCCACGACGTCGCCCTGATGGAGGACCGCGCCACCCTCCGCATCTCGTCGCAGCTGCTGGCGAACTGGATCCGGCACGGCGTGGTCACCGCCGAGCAGGTGGTGGCGTCGCTGCAGCGGATGGCGCCGGTCGTGGACCGGCAGAACCAGGCCGACCCCACCTACCGGCCGCTGGCCCCGGACTTCGACACCAACATCGCGTTCCAGGCCGCGAGGGAACTGATCCTCGACGGCACGAAGCAGCCGTCGGGCTACACCGAACCGATCCTGCACCGCCGCCGCCGCGAATCTCGACGGCACGAAGCAGCCGTCGGGCTACACCGAACCGATCCTGCACCGCCGCCGCCGCGAATACAAAGCAGCCAACGCCTGACCGGTGACCCCCACGTGAGTGGCGAAGCGTGCCCCCGCACGCCTCGCCACTCACGTATCAGGTGAGGTCGACCGTCGCGAAGATGTCGCCGGTGGGCTGGGTGGAACCGCCGGGCGGCTCCACACTGAACCCGAGTGCGGTGGACTGGTCGATGTCGTTCACGACCGCGGTCGTCGACGGTGAAACGTCGTCGGCTTCCATGATTCCGGCGGACACCGGCTCGTGGGACGGTCCGAGCAGCCACATCTGATAGACCGAACCGGGCTCGGGCGGTGGGACGTCGTTCATCACGAGCACGCCGGCGTCGACGTCCTTGGAGAACACGACGGTGGCCGAACCGCCACCGGCGATCGGTGCCACCGCGGTGCGGACGTCGTCGGCCGCGAGGATCTGCGCGGGCACGGGTTGGCCCTCCTCGCTCTGCAATTGCTGGGCGACGGTGATGCCGCCCACGGCGAGGACGACGACCGCGGCCGCCGCACTCAACGCCGCCACGAGACGCCTGCGCTTGCGCGCACGAACCTCGTCCAGCGCTATCGGTGCGGGTGCGGCGGCAGTGCCGGGCAGTGCTTCCAGGATCCGCCCGAGCAGATGCGCGGGCGGGTCGACTGCGGTGGACGCCGACTGGGCGGCCATCGTCTCGTGCACACCGCGCACGGCGGTGTCGAATTCGAGGCGCACCTCGGGTGGTGCGTTCCGCACCGCGGCGTCGATCTGGAGACGCTGCTGTTCGTCGACGGCGTCCAGTGCGTACACCTGAGCGAGGTCGAGGATGTCGTGCTCGGAGTCATCCATCGAACTGCACCCCCAGACATTGCTTGAGCCTGATCAATCCGTCTCGAATTCGTGATTTCACCGTGGGAAGCGCCACGGACAACCGTTCCGACACCTCGCGGTACGTCAGCCCTCCGTAATAGGCGAGGACCACCGTTTTCTGCTGGACCTCGGTGAGCGTGCCCAGGCAGTTGACGACGTCGCTGGTGTCACCTCGGCGGGTGACTTCCTCCGACACCGCGTCGAACGGTCCGTACCAACTCGAGGCGCCGTAGGCGGCTTCGCGTTCGGAGCCGGACTGCTCGGACCGCACCCGGTCGACGGCGCGGCGGTGGGCCAGGGTGATCAGCCACGACAG
>SEEV01000395.1 GCA_004211695.1 Rhodococcus sp. (in: high G+C Gram-positive bacteria) | reverse complement strand
GTTGCTCTCCGGCGGTGCACAACTCGAAGCTCCAGTCGACGGACAACCGCAACGTCTGCTGCCGCGACGGCGCACCCCGGCTGCCACGGGTCAGCAGCGCATAGCGGTCGGTCAGCCGCCGCAGAATCTGCTCGGGCGACATCGCCCGCAACCTTGCCGCCGCCAACTCGATCGGCAACGGCAACCCGTCGAGCCGGTGACAGATCCCCGCCACCGCCACCGCATTGTCCTCGGTCAGCGCGAAACCGGGAACCGCCGCGGCGCCGCGTTCGGCGAACAACGTCACCGCATCGTATTTGGGCAACCCCCGGAGCGACGGTGTCCGCTCCGGGTCGGGGACGCCCAGCGGGGGAACCCGCAGCACCGCCTCCCCGCCGATACCGAGCGGTTCACGGCTGGTGGCCAGGATCCGCAACCGCGGGCATACCCGGAGCAGCGTCTCGGCGAGTTCGGCGATCGCGTCCACCACGTGCTCACAGTTGTCGAGCACCAACAGCAGTTCCCGCGGCACGAGGAACTCGACCAGCACCTCACGCACCGGCCTCGCCGACTGGTCCCGCACCCCCACCTCGGCGGCCACCGCATCGACCAGCGACTCCTCCCGCAACTCACCCAACTCGACGAGGCGCACACCGTCGTCGTAGTCACGCTGCACAGCGGACGCGACTCGCAGTGCCAGCCGCGTCTTGCCCACACCCCCGATCCCGGTCAACGTCACGAGCCGAGACCCGCCAAGCAGGTTCTTCGCTTCGGTGAGCTCGTGCCGGCGGCCGACGAAACTGGTCATCTCCAAAGGGAGACTGCCCGTCGTGCCGAGCGTGGAGGGCGCCGGCGAGCCTCGTCCGCCGCGCGACGTCGGCGGCAGGTCGCTGCCCTGCACATCGGGTTCCGCGCGCAGGGCCATCTCGTCGACGGGGAAGCCATGATCGATTTGCAGGGTACGCAGTTCCTCCCCGAATTCGGCCGCGGTAGCCGGGCGCTGACCGGGGATGCGGGACATCGCCCGCGCAATCACCGCGGACACATCCTCGGGGATCCCGTGCTCCCGCAGATCGGGCACCGGTTGCGTGGTGATCCGCAGAAACTGCGCCACCACCTGCTCACCGCTGCGACGCTCGAACGCCGCATGACCGGTCAGCGCACTGAACAGGACGGCACCGAGCCCGTACACATCGGCCGCCGGGCTCGGTGAATCACCCGCGAGCACCTCCGGCGCCGTATAGGCCGGCGACCCGGTGACGGCGCCGGTCGCGGTCTCGAAGCCGCCGGTGATGTGCGCGATGCCGAAATCCGTCAACTCCGGCTCCCCGTAATCGGTGAGCAGAATGTTCGCGGGCTTGACGTCGCGGTGCAGGATCCCGAGCCGGTGCGCCGACTCCACCGCACCCGCCATCTTCACCCCCAGCCGCAGCACCTGATCCAACGGCAACGGCCCGTCGCGGCGGATCCGCGCGTCCAGGGAATCCTGCGAGTGGAAGGGCATCACGATGAAGGGACGGCCGCTGTCGGTGGCTCCGACCTGCAGAATGTTGACGATGTTCGGGTGACCGGTCAACCGGCCCATCGCCCGCTGCTCCCGGAAGAACCGGGCCCGATTCTCCTCGTCGAGTTCGACGGTGAGCACCTTCACCGCCACCGTCCGGTCCAGGTCCACCTGCGTGCAGCGGTAGACGGCGCCGAAACCGCCACGTCCGATCTCCTGGGCATCGTCGAAGCCGGTGCCTGCCAGCTCCGCGGCCGGGGACGCCGGGTACCGCTGCGTGTCGAGCGGATCACCTTCACCCATCGGACGGTCTACTCACCCCGCCGGCAAGGAGTTCCCGCGGACTGGTCCCGACGGCACGACCAGCGCAGATACGACCGTGGACTCACCTTTCGATGGCGTGCTCTCCAGGATATCGCTGACGGTGATCGGTTCGGGCGATCCTTGCGACGGCAGGTGTGAGCCTCCCCATTTAGTCAACTAGATTGATCAATTTAGTTGTACGCTTTGCTCATGATCACCGAACAGGCCACCGCGCAGGTCCTGCGGGAAGCGCTGCGCCCGATCTGGCGACAGCTCACCACGGGAAGAACCATCTCCGTCGGCAAGATAGGCGTGCTCGCGTATCTTGCGAAGCACGGACAAACATCGGCTTCGACACTCGCGGCGGCCGAGAAGATCAGCCCCCAGGCGATCGCCAACGCGGTGCGCGAACTCGAAACCATCGGTCTCGTCGTGCGCACCCCCGACGAGCAGGATCGACGGCGAATCTGGATCGAGCTCACCGATGCCGGTCGCGAGAGGCTGGCGCAGGAGCGGTCGAATGGCCTGGAGTGGCTGGAACACGCCATCGCGGAACGGCTGACCGTCGAGGAGAAGAAGACCCTCGACTCCATCGTTCCGATTCTGCGCAAGTTGGTGGACGATGCGCCCGTCGACTGAGTCCACCGCACGGTCTCGGTTACTACCTGCCCTGGCCTACGCTGCCCTGACCACCGCGGTCGTCAGTTCACTCGGCATGCTGCTGGTGCCCGCGATCTCCCAGGACATGCACGTCGAGGTGAGCACCGGGCAGTGGATGCTCACCGTCAACCTTCTGGTCGGGGCGATCGCAACGCCGATCATGGGCCGGCTCAGCGACGGCCCCCACAAGAAGCGCCTGCTCCTGTGCTCCCTGACGACGATCCTCGTCGGTTCGATCGTCGCCGCCACAGCCCCCAACTTCACCGTGTTCCTCATCGGGCGCGCACTGCAGGGACTCACCTACGGAATCGTTCCGGTGACCATCGCCCTGGCCCGCCGGTATCTCCCCGACAACCAGGCCCGGCACGGCATCTCCAGCCTGTCGGTGACGGTGACCACCGGCCTGGGACTCGGCTACCCGCTGACCGGCATCCTCGCCGACCTTCTCGGGTTTCGTTTCGCCTTCTGGTTCGCGGCACTGTTCCTCGTCACAACCATCCTCGTCGTCTGGCGCGTCGTTCCCGCGGGCCCGGACGAGCAGGCTCCACGGAACGCACTCGACGTGCCGGGCGCACTGCTGGTCGGTACCGGACTCGCGTCGCTACTCGTCGCCGTCAGCGAAGGCTCGCGGTGGGGGTGGGGCTCCCCGTGGACCGTCGGGTTCTTCACCGGCGCGGCGATCCTGCTGGCGTTGTGGTGCGTCGTGGAACTGCGCACCCCCAACCCGCTGATCAACCTGCGGGTGCTGCGCAACGGTGACGTGCTCGTCGCGAACAGCACCGCGATCGGCCTCGGCGCCGCGATGTACATCGGACTCTCGATCGGCAGCCTCATCGCCCAGTCGCCCACCTCCACCGGATACGGCATCGCGCTGCCCCTGTTCTGGGCCGGATTCGTGATGCTTCCGCTGTCGGTCGCAAGTTTCGGCGCAAACCGGCTCGTTCGCGCGGTCTCGCACCGGATCCGTATGAGGACCCTGCTGCTCGTCGGCGCCGGCCTCGTGACGGCCTCGAGCGCACTCCTCTGGTTCGCCCACACTGCACTGTGGGAAATCCTGATCGGAATGTTCGGGTTCGGAATGGGGATGGGCATGACGTACGCGGCGATGCCTGCCCTGATCGCCCGCAGCGTGGCCGACACCGAACTCGGCAGCGCCGTGAGCTTCAACCAGGTGCTGCGCACCGTCGGCGGCTCGTTCGGCAGCGCCGTCGCGGGCGCGGTGCTCGCCGCGCACCTGGCACCGGACCTGCATCCCACCGAAACCGGGATCAGGGTGGCTCTCGCCATCGGCGCCCTCGGGTGCGCGGTCGTGTTCGTCGCGCTCCTCGTCAACAATGTGACGTCGCGTCCGCCGGCTCCGATGTCGGAGCCGGCGGACGCTCGGGTCAGTCGAGGTTAGGCACCCTCGACGATGGCGGCCATTCCCTGGCCGCCGCCGATGCACATCGTGACGAGCGCCTTGCCGCCGCCGCGCCGCCGCAATTCGTGCAGGGCGGTGGTCGTCATCCGCGCACCGGTGGCACCGATGGGGTGTCCGAGCGAGATGCCGGACCCGTTGACGTTCAGTCGGTCCCGATCCTCGAATCCCCATTCCTTCAGGACGCCGAGCACCTGGCACGCGAACGCCTCGTTCAGCTCGATCAGCGTGAAATCGTCGAAGCTCGCGCCCGTCCTCTGGAACAGCTTCGACGCCGCCTCGACCGGTCCGAGGCCCATCAGTGCGGGTTCGCACCCGGCTGCGGCCCACCCGGTGAGGAAGCCCAACGGCTCGAGCCCGAGTTCGTCGAGTTGATCCTCGGCCACGACGAGCATCGACGACGCCGCATCGTTCTGCTGACTCGCGTTGCCCGCGGTGACGACACCGTCCGGGAGAGCGCTGCGCAGCCGCGCCAACGTCTCGGGCGTGGTTTCGGGGCGGATGCCCTCGTCCCGGGAGACGACGGAGACGTTGCCCTTCCGGTCGGTGATCTTCACCTCGATCACCTCGTCGTCGAACTTGCCTGCCTCCCAGGCTGCGTGGGCCTTCGCGTGGCTTTCGGCGGCGAACGCGTCCGACTCCTCGCGGCCGATCCCGCACCGCGTCGCGACGTTCTCGGCGGTCTCGATCATTCCGCTGATCTTCCCGAATCGCCATTCCGGCTGGGAGCGTTCCCGACCGCGGTCGAGGCGGTCGTAGAGGTTCAGCGACCCGGCGCGAGTACCCCAGCGGGCACCGGTGGTGTAGTGCTCGATGTTGCTCATCGACTCGACGCCGCCGGCGAGCACGACGTCGGCTGCGCCGGTCTGCACCATCATCGACGCGGTCACGAGGGCCTGTAGTCCGGTGCCGCAGCGGCGGTCGGTCTGGAGTCCGGCGACGCGGATCGGCAGTCCCGCTTCGAGGGCCGCCCAGCGGCCGATGCACGGGGCCTCGGAGTTGGCGTACGACTGCCCCATCACGACGTCCTCGATGAGGAGCGGGTCGATCCCCGACCGGGCCACGGTCTCTTTGATCACGGTGGCGGCCAACGTCTCTGCCGGGACGTCACGCAGTGCGCCGCCGAAACGGCCGACCGCGGTGCGGACCGGGGCGACCAGTGCTGCTCTTCGCATGTTCTTTCCTTGTGTCTCAGGGAACCAGGACGCGGACGGTCTCGGCGACACACGCCGGCTTGCCCTCACCCTGGATCTCGATGGTGTACTTGACGACCACTTGTGCGCCCTGCTTCGTCTGCTCGACCGACACGATCTCGCCACCGGCCCGCACCTTCGCCCCGACCTTCACCGGCTGCGGGAAGCGAACCTTGTTGAGACCGTAGTTGATCACCAGCTTCACGCCGTCGACGCGCATGAGGTCGGCGCCGAGCTTCGGCAGCAGCGACAGCGTGAGGTAGCCGTGGGCGATGGGGGCGCCGAAGGGGCCCTGGGCGGCCCGCTCGGGATCGACGTGGATCCACTGATGGTCGCCGGTGGCGTCCGCGAACACGTTCACGCGTTCCTGCGTGATCTCGAGCCAGTCACTGTGGCCGAGATGTTCGCCGACTGCGGATTCGACGTCGTCGATTCCCTGGAATACGCGCATGACACTCTTTTCGGGTCGGCCCGGTAACCGGGGCTAGATGTTGACGTTCTCGAACACGGCCGCGATGCCCTGACCGCCGCCGATGCACATCGTCTCGATGCCGTAGCGGGCCTGGCGGCGGTCCAGTTCGCGGAGCAGGTTGGCCAGGATGCGACCGCCGGTGGCGCCGACAGGGTGCCCGAGGGAAATTCCGGATCCGTTGACGTTGAACCGGTCTCGCATGTCGGACTCGTCGAACTTCCACTCCCGCGCGCACGCCAGCACCTGCGCGGCGAACGCCTCGTTGATCTCGAGGAGATCGATGTCGTTGAGGGTGAGCTTCGCCCGGGTGAGGGCCTTGTCGACGGCCGGGACCGGGCCGATGCCCATCCGGTTCGGCTCCACCCCGGC
>SEEV01000947.1 GCA_004211695.1 Rhodococcus sp. (in: high G+C Gram-positive bacteria) | reverse complement strand
ACCCGGTGGTGCTCCTCGTCGAAGGTGATGAAGCACAATCCGTGCCCTTCGTAGACCACGTGCGCATCCAGCACGGTGCAATACCAGTCGCGCATCTCCTCGAACCGGCTCGTCTGCAAGACGACGTGCGCGAACTTGGGGGTGGCGGTCATCGTTGACTCCTTCGATACCGATCACGGTCGGGTGACCGCGAGGGATGTGTGAGACCCGGGTTCGAAATGTCGTTCCACAGCTAGGGTGGATTCCTACCCGGGGCTATATTTGATAACAGCTCGCGTTGCCGCGAACACCTGCAAAGACCATTGCTGTGGTCCCCGTCACGTTGTGGTCTCCCCATTTCACGAGATCCGGTCGCGGATGGCTAGTGGCTGGGAAACAGGAACTTCGAGGGAAATTGGTTTACAGCCCAATTCGGGTGATGTGTTGGCTGTAGCGTTAACGTACGGAAAGGATGTCGGGTGCCGCACTGGACTGGTGAACTATCGGGAGCACGGGCCCGGCAACCGGAGCTCGAGTGGCTCAGCCCGGACGTCGAACGCGTTCGCGCCGCCCTCGGCGACGGCGCGGTGACCTGGGCCGTCGAAGTGGGCCAGGACATTGCCGCCACGATCGCGCGGAAAGTTCCCGCAGTGGACGACGGAGCGCCACCCCTGGACGCGATTCGGCGGGCCACCACGGCGACCGTGTTTCGCGCCCTGACACTGGTCGCCGGTCTCGGCGAATCGGAACCCACTCTGGCCAGTGCCGAGGTGGAGGACATCGCCCGCGACTTCGCCCGCCGAGGCATGGAGCTCGACGATCTGCTCCGGACCATCCGGGTCGGGTATGCCGTGCTGGCGGCCGCACTTCTCGACGCGGCGACCCGCCTGCTGTCGCCGAGCGAGAGCAGCGGCGAGCTGCGCCGCATCTCCGTGCTGCTCTTCGAGGTGCTCGACGACTTCACCGGAGTGGCCGCCGCGGCCTTCCTCGAGGAGCAGAGCGCGTGGGCAGCGGGGGTATCGGCGGCCCGGCTCGACCTCGTCACCAAGATCATCGCCGCGGACCCCATCGAACCCGCCCACGCCGAACAGGTCCTCGGCTACCCCCTCGGCGGGCACCACGTGGCTCTCATCGCCTGGAGCGGCCCGCACTCGAACCACGACCTCCGGACCGTCGTCGACCCGGTGCTGCGGCATTGGGGAACACCCACAGCATCACTGGTGATCCCCGTCGGTCTCCAGGCG
>SEEV01000394.1 GCA_004211695.1 Rhodococcus sp. (in: high G+C Gram-positive bacteria) | reverse complement strand
ATTTCGGTGAGCAGGACGGCGGCATCCTGGCTCCACCCTTCGGCGAGGAAGAACCCGTCATAGCCGAGATCTTCGGCGCGGCGGGCGACGTGCAGTATCACCTCACGGCGCGTTTCGAGTGGGGTCACGCAGATACCGATGCCGCGCCGGGTGGCGCTGACGCCGGAGGCGACGTTGTCGGTTGTGTGGGTGCTCATGCGCGGGTTGCCGTCCGTTCTGGTGTCGATGCTCCACTCGACAGGCGCGTACGCACCGCGAGGCGGGCGCGGTCGAGATAGCGCGTGTCGGAGAAGAGATGGAAATATGAGTTGGCCGCCAGCAGTGTGCCTTCCAGCTCGAACGCGAGCTGGTCCGGATCGGTGTCGGTGCACAACTCACCGGATTGCTGCGCCTCGCGTGCAGCCTGCGCGAGGGTCCCCATCCACTGGCGCTGACACTCGGTGACGGCGTCACGGACCGGGCCGGGCGTCTTGCCGTCGAACTCGGCCATCGCGGCGGCGAAGAAGCATCCCCCCGGAAAGACTCCCCGTTCGACATACGACAGGAACGACTCACAGAGGGCGGTGAGGCGTTGCATGCCAGGACCCGACCCGAGCGCCGGTGTGACCACCTCGCGCATGTAACGCTGGCGCGCGACCTCGATGGTGGCCAACTGGAGGTCTTGCTTCGACCCGAAGTGGGCGAACAGCCCACTCTTGCTCATCCCGGTCAGGCTCGCGAGATGCCCGATGGTGAGTCCGTCCAGACCATCGATCGATGCGACGTCGGCGGCCGTGTGCAGCACGGTCTCCCGCGTCTTGGCCCCTGGGGTCGTGTTTCGCTTCTGTGCCACGAACTCATCCTAGTACAGCACGAACGATCGTGCTATCTTTGATTCGGGCCAGCATTCGGGCCGGCCCGAAGGAGAAGTCCTGATGTTCGACGTGATCGTGGTGGGCGCCCGGTGCGCAGGCGCGTCGTTGGCGATGCTTCTGGCACGCGGCGGGCACCGTGTCGCGGTGGTCGATCGGGCGTCGTTTCCCAGCGACACCATGTCCACCCATTTCCTGTGGCAACGCGCCGCGTTCCGACTGCGGGATTGGGGGTTGCTCGATCGGTTGCACGCCCGCGGCTGCGCACCGATCGAGCAGATCACCTTCGACGTCGGCCCGGTGCAGATGTCGGGTATCGGGCCGGGCGTCGAAGGGCAGACGGCCGTGTACTGCCCGCGGCGGACCGTTCTCGACACGGTGCTGGTCGAGGCGGCCGTCGAGGCGGGCGCCGAACTGATCGACGGCGTCGTCGTCGACGACGTGGTGTGGGCGGATGGTCGGGTATCGGGCGTGCGCGGCCGTCGCCGAGGTGTCGGCGGCTCGTTGTCGTTGCGGGCACCGCTGGTCGTCGGGGCCGATGGTCTGCACTCGACCGTCGCGCGGCGAGTCGCTGCTCATGCCTACAACTACCATCCGCCGCTGACGTGTGTGTACTACTCCTATTGGAGTGGCCTCGGCGATGTGCGCGCGTCGTTCCACGCCCGAACCGGCCAGCTGATCCTGGTCTGGCCTACCAACGACGGACTCAGCTGCATCTACGTCGGTTGGCCCCGCCGGGAATTTGCGCGCGTCCGCACAGACCTCGACCGAAGCTTTCACGCCGCCCTCGATCTGGTGCCAGGACTGCGTGACACGGTCGCCTCCGGCCACCGCGAACAACGTTTCGTCGGTACCGCCGACCTACCCAACCAGTACCGAACGTCGGTCGGACCGGGCTGGGCGCTGCTCGGCGATGCCGGCCACCACAAGGACCCCTCCACGGGGATGGGCATCGCCGATGCGTTCCTCAGCGCCGACCTGCTCGCGGAGGCCATCCACAGCGCGCGCGCGGGCCGTCCCGTCGACGATGCGCTCGGCGACTACCAACGTCAGCGCGACCAGCTCACGGCCAACGGCTTCGAACTGGCGCTCAACACGGCCCGCCTCGCGCCGCTCTCGAACGGACTCACGGCGTTCTACAGAGCGGCCGCGACCCAACCGGAGGTAGTCGAGCGGATATTCGGCGTCCTCGGCGGGTCGGTGCCCATCCGAGACGTCTACTCTGCGCCGCGCATCGCGTCTGTGCTCGCACAAGCTCACGCGTAAACGCACATTCCTTTTTCGCGTGGTCGACGGCCAGCACGCCAGACACGGTGGCGAAAAACAGAAAGCAACGCAGAGGCAATCGTTGCCGTCGGTCGGTCCATCCTGGCCATCATCTGGCACCTCCTCAACGGCGCGGGCGCCGCGTTCCACGATCTCGGGACCGAGCACTCCAGCCGCCACGTCAAACCCGGACATGAAGATACGCAATCACATCCGGCAACTCGAAGCCCTCGGCCACGTCACCCTCATCGCGGGCCGTCTGACCCACACCACACATGCGGATCCGGTTTCGTGAACGGTTGTGACCGCTCGACGATCGGGGGCGGCCCCGGTCGAGATGGCGCATCCCAGCGCCGTGAGGTGGGCGTTTCGACTAGTCTCATGACGATGTCACCGCAGTCCGGCAGTCTCGTGGCATTTCTTCGGATACGCACCGGTCCCACTGTCGGTGCTCGCCCCCCGAACCAGGTCCACGATTCCATGTGATCTATTAGACTTCGTTCGATTGGTTTCCGCCGGGACGGAGCAGAGCCATGAAGCTGGGACTGGTCGCACAGAACCCGATCGAATGGGTCATGAAGCGACTGAACGTGGTACCGGCGCCGCTGCTCGAAACGCAGATGGCGTATACCCTGTCCCGCCTGGTCATGGTGGCCACCAAACTCGGAGTGTTCAATCTGCTGGCCACCAGCCCGATGTCGGGGGCGCGGATCGCCGAGGTATGCCACACCAGCCGGATCGGAACCGAAAAGTTGCTGTTCGCTCTGGCCGGCGCCGGGTACCTGAACGCCTCCGATGGCGCGTACGCGTTGACTCCGGTCTCGCGCAAGTGGCTGGTCACGGCCAGTTCGCACTCGTTGGCGGACAAGATGTTGCTCCAGTTCCTCGAATGGGACTGGATGCTCCGCGCGGAGGACTATGTCCGCACCGGCGATCCCCTGGATCTACACAATTCGTTGACCGCCGATGCCGACTGGGATCTCTACCAGCGTGGGATGCGCGCGATAGCTCCCTCCTCATCCGGCGAAATGGTGCGACGTCTCAAAGTGCCCAGGGGTGCCCGTGCCATGCTCGACATCGGTGGCTCCCACGGCTACTACTCGGTGGTCCTGTGCCGCAAGCACAAGGGTTTGCGGTCAGTGATCCTCGATCTGCCCGAGGCGGTTACCCAGGCCGCGCCTATCCTGGCCGCCGAACGGATGGGAGATCGGGTGGTGCACCGGGCCGGGGACGCCCTCACCGCCGACCTGGGCGAAAACGCCTACGACCTGGTTCTCGTCTCCATGCTCGTGCACCACTTCTCGGACGAGCAGAACAGTGAACTGGTCGGCCGGGTGGCCCGCGCCCTGCGCCCGGGCGGCGTTCTTGCCGTGCAAGACATTTTCCGGCCGCACACCCCGAAACAGGCAGGCCAGTTCGGCGCCCTGCTCGAGTTCTACTTCGCGCTCACCAGTCAGTCCGGAACCTGGTCGATCGAAGACATGACCCGCTGGCAGCAACAGGCGAACCTCCAACCCCGCAAACCGATCCGTTACCGCACCCTTCCCGGCGTCGGTATCCAGGCGGCCGTCAAACCTCACTGAGCGAGAACCCTTACTCGGGCAACGACTGGTATTCCGGGTGAGCAGGTCAACCGACACACCCCGAACGATCTGGATCACGGTCTGGGTGGTCAGCGCGAGCGTCAGCTTGCCGGTCATGGGGCGTTCACCCCATTCACTTGATCCGGTGCAGGGTGGTGAGCGCGTCGGGCGGGGCCGGGCAGGTTCTGGCGCAGGACGCGCAGCACGGTGCCAGGGCTCATCAGCCGCTCCGGGCGATCGACCAGGGCGGCGACGCGGATGAAGGTCGTGGCGAGCACGGGATCGTGGGCGGCGGCCGCATGCAGACGCGGGATATAGGCGTTGGCGATCCGCATCTTCGGGCTGCGCGCACCGATCACGTCCGGGAAGGCCAGGTCCGCGCCGACCGACATGTCCCACGGCACGTCGATCACCTTCGCGACGTCGCGAAAGAACGTACGTGGGTGGGGTTCGGTAACTCGTTGCAGGTGACGTCGCAGCGTAATCGCCTCGAGGGCCGCGACAGTCATGCCCTGCGCGTAGATCGGGTTGAAGCTGCACAGGGCGTCTCCGGTCACGAGGAATCCGGCGGGGAATCGTGACAGGCGTTCATACCGCCGGCGGACGCTCGCCGGAAACCGGAACGACCGAGGCCGCTCGAGCGGCTCGGCGTCCCGGACCACGTCGCAGAGATCCGGAATCGGTAGGGTACGGGCGAAGTCGAGAAAGCCGTCCGGATCGGTGGGCGGATAGTCGCCGAGCATTCCCATCAGCGTCACCAGAAAGCGGTTCCCCTCGAGCAGCTGCAAGGCGCCGCCCCGCGGAGCATCGGGCGTCGGACCGATCACGACCCCGAGGTCGCTACCCAAACCCGGGGCCGGGGCACGGTAGATCTGGGTCGTGTAGCCGAGACCCACCTGGACTTTCTCCTCCTCTGGCGATTCAAAACCCATCTTCGCCAACCATGTTGGGGCGCGCGAACCCCGCCCGGTCGCGTCGACGACGAGGTCGGCGTCGAGGACCTCCTCGGCGCTGCCGTCGGCCCGTCGAATCACACGGACCCCGGTGACGCGGCGATGGTCGGGCGTCATGGTCAGGCCGGCGGCGTCGCAGCGGTCCGCAAGGGTGACACCGGGCAGTTCGCTCACCCGGGCACGCACGCAGCCCTCCAGGTACGGTCGGCTGGCGCTGACGACGGTCATCCCGCTCTCCGGCTGCGGAAACCGGTGCCCGCTCAGGCACCATCGCACGTCGCGCACGTTGTCCAGTGTCGGCACCCCACGCGCGACCAGGTCGTCGGTGAAGCCCGGGAACAGCTCCTCGAGGACCTGCTGACCACGTTCGATCAGCACGTGGGTGTGCCGGGCTTGGGGCACACAGCGGCGCGGGGCCGCGGTACCCGGGAGATGATCGTGATCCACCACGATCACCTGCGCATACGCCTCGGACAGCACGCGGGCCGCGAGTAAGCCGGCGATGCTGGCGCCGAGCACAACTGCTCGGTGACCGATCTGAGTTGTCATGGGAGCCTCCTCGATGCGATGACGACGACTACGAGAAGGGTGCGAGAATTCGGTGCTCAATCACCAGTCCGATTACTGCTCGGTGGTGTTCACTCCTGACGTCCGTAGATTTCGCGATCCCACAACCACGAGACGATCTGCGCAACCCCCTGTGTGAGGTGGCGCCGATACGTGCTGAACGGCAACCCGAGGATCTGGGCGGCGGCCTCTTGGGTCGCGGCCGGGCGCAGATACGTCCGGTCGACCGCACGTACCATTTTGTCGTCGCGGGGATCGTCGGCCAAGGCGTCCACCGCGTCGCGGAGCACGGTGTCCAGTTCGGCGACATCCGGCTCGGCGCCGCCGCGATCGCACACGACCCGGGTGCGCATCAACGGATTCCGCCGGAGCAGGTCGGGGCGGCGCCAGTCGTGCAGCGCCTGCCGGACCGCCTGCTCGAACTCGGGTTGGGACAGCACCAGCAGTTGCGGCGCCGGCCGCTTCGGTGCAGCGGGATTCTCGGACAATGCACGATCGGCGACCTGCCCGAACCAGGCATCCACCGGGACGCGACGGAAGTCGTGTGAGAACAGCCCATACCTGCGCGCACCGACCTCGAAATCGGCGCCCCCGGCCCGCGGAAGGTCGGCGACCGCGAAATACTCGTTCCACCGGTCCGGCTCGGCCAGGGTGAGGAAGTCCCAGGACAGCCTCGGGGTGCACAGGTACCGCTGCATGGTCATGATCGGG
>SEEV01000946.1 GCA_004211695.1 Rhodococcus sp. (in: high G+C Gram-positive bacteria) | reverse complement strand
GACCCGGAGTCCTACAAGGGGCGCAACGTGGTCGAACGGGCCTTCAACAAGGCGAAACAGTGGCGTGCGGTGGCCACCCGCTACGACAAACTCGCCCTCACCTACCGCGCCGGATTCCTACTCGCCGGCATCGTCGAGTGGCTCAAACTATTAGGAGACATGTCCTAGCAGGGCAGGAGACATACCACCATGATCGTCATCGGGATCGATGCGCACAAGCGCATCCATACGGCCGTTGTCGCCGATCAGAACGGAAGCCAGCTGTCGACGAGAACCATTCGGACCACCAGCAAGGACCATCTGGCGCTGCTGCGATGGGGCGCGGAACAATGCGACGATCGCATGTGGGTGATCGAGGACTGCCGGCACCTGAGCCGGCCGCCTGGAGCGGGACCTGTTGGCCGCCGGAGAACGGGTCGTGCGCGTGCCGCCGAAGCTGATGGCGAATGTGCGCGACGGTGCCCGTACCTACGGAAAGTCTGATCCGATCGACGCGCTCGCGGTGGCTCGTGCCGCCCTTCGGGAGCCAAACCTACCGGAAGCCCGTCTCGACGGCATGGAGCGAGAAGTCCGACCTCTGGTCGATCACAGGGACGACCTCGTCGCCGAACGGACTCGCATCATCGGGCGGTTGCGCTGGCACCTGCACGAACTCGATCCTGGCTGGACACCGCCGAAGAGGTTGGATCGGGCCAGCGCCTACGACAAGATCGAGGCCTTCCTGTCGGAGTTGTCGGGGCTCGTGTCCGACTTGGCGGCCCGCCTCGTCGACCATCTCCGGCGCCTCACCGTCGAGATCAAGGAACTCGCCACCGAGATCACCACCCGAATCACGGTGCTGGCACCGTCATTGCTGGCCATCCCCGGATGCGCGCCGCTGACGGCGGCCAAGCTGATCGGTGAGACGGCCGGCGTTGATCGCTTCCGGTCCGAGGATGCCTTCGCCCGCCATAACGAACCGCACCGCTGCCGGTGTGGTCTTCGAACCGCGCACGACATCGTCTTTCACGTACGGGAAATCGGCGGCTCAATGCAGCAATCCATATCATCGCACTCACCCAGGCTCATTGCCACGACGATGCTCGTGCACTCATGTCCCGGCGTAAGGCCAACGGCGACGGTGGCATGGAAGCTCTGCGCATCCTCAAGCGCAGACTTTCCGATGTCGTCTATCGGGCCATGCTCGCAGACCGACCATTGATGGGCTCCGCTACCGCTGCTTGA
>SEEV01000945.1 GCA_004211695.1 Rhodococcus sp. (in: high G+C Gram-positive bacteria) | reverse complement strand
GTCGAACGCGTGCGCCACGCCGACAGCTTCGCCGTGAAGCTGCCGATCGTCGGGAGTGTCGGCATCCCCCGACCCGAGCACCTGGCGTTCTACGCCGCCCTCGGCGCCCTCGCGGCGCTCGAGATCATCGAATGGCCCGTCGCCGTGATCATCGCCGCCGGGCATGTCATGACCGCCGAGGAACACCACCGCACCCTGCACGAGATCGGCGACGCGCTGGAAACAGCCTGATACAGCGAATGACGTTCACGCGAGCGTCAGATGGCCGCTGTCCGCTTGCTGATCGCGCGCGAACAGCACCGAACTCCTCATGCAAAGGTGATCGTCCTGAACCGGCAGCGGGCATGGTTCAACGAACGTCATCGCCACGACCGGGGACCGGACCCGGACCCGGCCTGCCACGCGATCGCGGGCGCCCGCTTCCGCGGCGAGCCGGCTCCGAGCGACTGCTGACAGGTCTTCTTTGACCACACCGGCCCTGCCAGCGTGACGGGGTGTTCCCCGCGGACAACAGGAACGCAAAGGTGAGCGCCTAGCACTCAATATGATCCTTGACCAGGGTGTTCTGTAGGGGAGAAAATTGCGTCTGATGCACTCAAGTTAGGTTGGTACGGTCGACGGTTGGTTGCACTATTCGAGGCCGGGCCCCCACGCTGTCGAGGAGGCCTCACGGCTCGCGCCGTCGGCATCGACCTCGTGACAACGATCTCGGTAGTGTCCGCACTGGAGGCCGGCGAGCCCGTACAGGTCGCCAACACCGAAGGCTCACGCACCGCCCCTGTCGATCGTCGCGTGCGCCGAGAACTGCCACGTGCCAGTCGGCCTGCCCGCCGAGAACCACGCCGTCCCCGACGTCGACCGCACCTCCCGCTGAGCGCGCAACGGGAGGAAGGAGATGGCCAGTGACACAGCGGGAATGGCTGGAACGCGACTTCTATGCCGACCTGGGCGTCCCTTCTAACGCGTCGGTCGACCAGATCAAGAAGGCCTACCACAGGCTCGCCCGCACTCTGCACCCGGATGCCAACCCGCACGACCCCCGAGCAGAGGAGCGCTTCAAGACGGTCAGTGAGGCGCACGCCGTGCTCTCGGACCCGGTCAAACGGAAGGACTACGACGAGGCACGCAGGCTGTTCGCCTCCGGGGCTTTCGACCGCACCGGGTTCCACCCCGGCGCCGGGCGAGACACCGGCGTCCGCGGCGATTTCGACTTCGGCGACCTGTT
>SEEV01000944.1 GCA_004211695.1 Rhodococcus sp. (in: high G+C Gram-positive bacteria) | reverse complement strand
AAGTCGTCCAGCCCCATCGATGCCAGGATTTGTTGGGCGCTCGCGACGGTGGATCTCTGGAGGTTGTATACCCGGGTGGTCTTGTCCGGAACATTCAGTGCGCGGGCCCGGCGGGCGTCCTGGGTGGTGACACCGACGGGCACCGGTTGGTGTGGCAGCGTTGGGCCTGGATGCAGCCGACCGCGAACATCATCGCGCGAGCGGCGAGGGTGAAGTCCGCTCCCTGGATCAGGCGTTTGATGATGTCGATTCCGTTGGCGACCTTGCCGGAGGGGCACTGTCACGTTAGTTGAACAATACAGCGGCGCAGTCTATTTGGGGAATGACGCTACGGTACGCCGCCGGCCGTCCACTTTTCAGGCGGCGGCGTCGGTCGCTGTGACGTCCCGCCAGACCGCGAAACGGTCGGCCATCTCGGTACGCCATTCGGGCGCCGATAGTCTGTGCCGGTTGGGCCGGAAATGCGGTGAGATGCCCGAGAAGGCGGACAGGAATCGTTGCGCGTGCCCGGGTGATTTGAAGTGCTTCATCGCATGTTCTCGCTGCCTGGTGGGTTGATGCGAGTTCTCGGCTCGATTGTTCAAATACTTCGACCGGCGATGCTCGACCGAGGCCAGCATCTCGCGGTGCGCCACCTGGTAGCTGGCGAGCTTGTCGGTGATGATCACCCGCGGCATGTACCGCAGCCCCTTGAGCAGCTTGCGGAAGAACTTATTGGCTGCCTTCGCGTTTCGGCGGGACTGGACCAGCACGTCGAGCACGTTGCCGTCTTGGTCGACCGCCCGCCACAGGTAGTGCTGGGTGCCGTTGATCCGGATGAAGACCTCGTCGAGGTGCCATTTGTCACCGGGCCGGGCCCGCCGCCGGCGCAGCTGGTTGGCGTAGGCCTGCCCGAACTTGGCGCACCACCGCCGGATCGTCTCGTAGCTGACCGCGACACCGCGTTCGAGCATCATCTCCTCGACCTCACGGAAGCTGAGCGGGAACCGGAAATACAACCACACGCAGTGGTTGATGATCTCGACCGGGTAACGGTGGCCTTTGTACGATGGCATTGGGGTGGTCACGCCACATTCTCCCAGTTTGCCGCGTTCAACAACGTGACAGTGCCCGTGCGACAGAATCGCCAGGTCGGCGATGCTGTCGGCGCCGCCGACCAGCGCCCCGATCTTGCGGCCCGCGTGGGACCCTTTGTCCGTCGGCACGCTCAGGTGCTGATCGGCAAGGC
>SEEV01000062.1 GCA_004211695.1 Rhodococcus sp. (in: high G+C Gram-positive bacteria) | reverse complement strand
CACGCCGCCCGAAGCCCTTGCACTACACCTGTTGCGCACCATATTCTTCAACGATCAGCCATACGACCAGCGGGAACGCTGGGCGCCGACAGCCACTTCAGGCCGGGACCCCCAGAGAATCGCCGTCACTCCGCCCTCGGATACCTCACCCCAGTGGAGTTCGAACAACGACTGATCGCGTCGTCTACGCTGTCAGTCGCCGCATGAAATCGGGTGTCCACTCCCGAGGGGCAACCTCACAGCGGGGCAAGTTTCGCATTGATACCGGATGGCTACCGCGCTATGTCACGCTTCCGAACCGACGCCGCCGCCTCCGTGTCCACCGCGCTCATCGACGCCGGCCTGACCGATCGCATGCGAATCTTCGACACCCCTGTTCCCACCGCCACGGAAGCCACCCGCACACTCGGGTGCGAGACCGCCGCGATCGTCAACAGCCTCGGTTTCAACGGCGACGGCTCCCCCTTGCTCATCCTCGCCAGCGGCGCCCATCGCGTCGACACCGAACGGCTCGCAGGAGAACTCGGCTTCGACAGCATCACTCGCGCCTCGAAGAAATTCGTCGTCGAAGCCGCCGGACAACAGGTCGGAGGAGTCTCCCCCATTGGACATCCCCAGCCCCTCAGGACCATCCTCGACAGCGACCTCGAACAGCAGCAATGGTTGTGGGCCGGCGGCGGTGACCCCTACACCATGTTCCGCGCCAGCTATACGGAGCTGCTGGCGATCACCACGGCAACACCCATGCCTGTCGCTTGACGAAAAGTCGACCGGCTGCGCCGAGAATAAGTCGGAAGGCAGGTAAACACGCTGGCAAAGAGTCTCGAGCAGATCCTCGCCGGGCGTCCTATCGATCGTGCGGCAGTCGACGCGCACAAGGCCCGCATGATAGACGAGGTGCGTGCGTATCGACTTCAAGAGCTGCGCGAATCGGTGGCGATGACACAGACGTAACTGGCCGAGCGGCTCGGCACCGGGTGTCCAACATCGAGCATGGCTCGAGCGTGTGCAGATCGATACGTTGCGCCGGTATGTCGAAGCCGTCGGCGGAGCACTACGCGTCGAGGTCGAACTTGGCGACGAGCGCTTCCAGATCGCGTAATACCGACGGCCGGAGTGGGTCGAGCTCGATGTTGCCGTTCTCGACGATGGCGACGAGACGGCCCGTGAACTCACGCGGGCCGCAGAGGTAGCCACCGAACTCCGGTGTCGGACACCGAGTAGTTCATGCGGGGACACGAAGGTATCGCTCACGCACGATCAGCTCCGGGTCGCCTCCCCACCAATGGCACCCCGAGACGAGCAGTCGACGCCGGGCAACGATCCTCGAAGCACAGCCGGGGGCCTGACCCGGCGTGAACAGATAAGTGCCCTCGACTGATTCCGATCCCGCTCTAGTTGGATCCGGTGACGTCGAGCATCAGCGCGTTCAGCTTCGGTACCGTCGTCTCCCCACCCAACGTAGTTGAATACGTGTGCGAACCGGACACCTCGACGTACATGGTCACGAAGTCACCGGACACTACATTCACCAACAGCGGAACCGTCCCGGTGACCACGGTGTTGTTGTCGTACAGGAAGCTGGTGCTCGGTCGGCTTACCGTGAGCGTTGTCCGCGACTGCTCGCTCCAGTCGACTGGGCAGTCCCACCCGACGGCTGAGCCAACAGCCCTCTCAACGCGGTGAAAACTGTTCTCAAGTTGTGGTCGAGTCGGTTGAGGATGTCTTCGCGATCGTCGTCCGTGTTGAGCCAGTTTCGGAGTTCGGAGAGAAACATGCCCCGGGCCGCGCCGGCGATTGCCATGGGGATGGCATCCTGCGGAGAAAGTCCCGTACGAGCAGCAACGAAGGTCGCGATCGTGGAGGCCCATCGTTCCCAGTGATCGTATGCGTCGGCACGGAGTTCGGCGCTGCTGTCGAGCAGTCTGAAGCGCTCGAGCCACACCTCGCTTTTATATATCGCCGAGCGTGTGGAGAAGACGATGCTTTCGCGAATGGCATCGAGGATGTCTGGATGCTCCTGCTTTTCGGTGAGATTTTCAGCCAGCCATGAGATTGTGTCATCGAACGCGGACCACACGACGCCGGGCTTCGACTTGAAGTAGCGAAAGAACGTCGTCCGGCCAATTCCCGCCTCTCGTGCGATGTCATCGACGCTGACTTGTTCATAGCCCTCGCGCAGCATCAGAGTGAGAGCGGCGCGCTCAACCGCATCCCGATTAGCCGCGAACGGTCTTCCTGGGCTTCTGCGTGGCGGCGTCTGCATCCCCACACTGTAGCCACCGTGCGCAGGAAGCTCCGTTGGACCATTGCATTGTGGTACTCAATCCCACTAATGTGAGCGAGCCATCACAATGCCCTCCGAGACAGCCGCCGCTGGCGAGTCCGGGGTGGCGACGAGCTTCCGCACTAAGGAGTACGACGACCATGGGAAAATTGGACGGCAAGATTGCCATCATCACCGGGGCAGCACAGGGTATGGGCGCTGCGCACGCGAGAAAGTTCATCGAGGAGGGCGCGAAGGTCACGTTGACCGATGTCAGCGAAGGTGAAGGCAAGAAGCTTGCCGACTCGGTGCCGACGCACTGTTCCTGCAGCACGACGTCGCGTCGCTCAGCGACTGGGCCGACGTCGTCCGCCAGACCGAGGAGGCCTTCGGGCCCATCACAGTGCTGGTCAACAACGCGGGAATCCTCGGGCCGATCAAGGATGTCGTCGAAATCAGCGAGGATGAATACCTCAAAGTCATTGCTGTTAACCAGCATTCGCAATTCTATGGCATGAAGACCGTCATCCCCTCGATGAAGAAGGCAGGAGGCGGCACCATCGTCAACATCTCGTCGACGGCAGGGATGGTGTCCATCGTCGGTGCACCGAGCCTTGCCTACGTGGGCAGCAAGTTCGCCTCCCGCGGTATGACGAAGCAGGTGGCCGTGCAATTCGGCCCCGACAATATACGGGTCAACTCCGTTCATCCGGGTTACATCAAGACTCCGATGATGGAGGCTGCCACCGACGAGAGTGGCGGCGGGATCGCGGACTCGGTCCCGATCCGCCGCATGGCCGAACCCGACGAGGTGTCGAAATTGGTTCTGTTTCTCGCCTGCGACGACTCGTCATACATCTCCGGCATGGAGCACGTCATCGATGGCGGCCTGACCGCCTCCTGACCACCAACTCTCGGTCCGATCATTACGGCGACATCATTACCCCGTCACGGCTCGCAAGAACGATGCGGAGCGAAGTGCCTGTGCTCGGGATCTGAGCCGTTCAGGTTGTCCAAACCGGTATCAAGGAGACGATGCCCCATGCTCGACAAGTTCTTTGCAGCAATGCTCACGCTGACCGGAATTGGCTTCGGGGGTTACGTGCTGCTCGAAGAAGCCACAAACGCTGTTGCGGGTGCACGACCGGGCGGCGAAGGCTGCGCAAAAACCGGACACAATGTGGCTACTTGCACTCGTCAATCGACGC
Source organism: Rhodococcus sp. (in: high G+C Gram-positive bacteria) (assembly GCA_004211695.1). Classification (GTDB taxonomy): domain Bacteria; phylum Actinomycetota; class Actinomycetes; order Mycobacteriales; family Mycobacteriaceae; genus Rhodococcus_F. The sequence continues at coordinate 25,678 of SEEV01000062.1, read as the reverse complement.
TGTGAATCACGACGCGTCCAACTCAAAGGTGCACCCGACAGGAACCGCGGCTCGGCGGCAACCGCAAGTCCACGCCTCTGTCGCCCGCTCCGCCGCACCAACGGCGTCGCAGAGAGCATGACCGGGCCACAGTCGGCGACCCCCGGATCCTGTGCAGTCGGGCACGCGATCCGGGGCTGGCCCGACACCGGAGTCTTGATGAAGAATGTAATACCCCTAGCGGGCTAGTAAGAGGTTGAAAAATGATGTCTCCCAGCACCTTCAATTCGGAACTACGTCTCGCACGGTTTCTGCCGCGCACGGTGGTCGGCCCGCGAACCATCGGCCTGATCCGACGGTCGTTGAAAGTCATCGGAGGTATACCCCCTCGGGGCGGAGAAACCGTACACGTCAATGCAGACGTCTCGGTTCGTGTGTTCCGGCCGAAGACACCACCCATCGAGCACCTGCCCTGCTGTGGATCCACGGCGGCGGATACCTCATCGGCAATGCTGCAATGGGAGACAGATTGTGCCGCCAAGTCGCCACCCGCCAGGGCGTCGTGGCGGTGTCAGTGGAGTACCGGCTCGCGCCCGACTTTCCATACCCGACGCCTCTCGAGGACTGCTACGCGGCCCTGCGCTGGTTGGCCGAGCAGTCGCAGATCGACCCTTCACGGATCGCGATCGGCGGTGAAAGCGCCGGCGGTGGCCTCGCCGCGGCGCTGGCGCTACTTGCGAAGGAGCGCGGCACGATTAACCCTGTCTTGCAGGTACTGTCCTATCCGATGCTCGATGACCGGACCACGGCCCGGCAAGATCTCGACGAGAGACGGCTGCGGATATGGAATCAGAACAGCAACCGGCTCTGGTGGCGCTCCTATCTCGGCGCAGCCGCTGACGGCGACGTTCCCCCTCTGGCGGCGCCAGCCCGCTATGAAGACCTCTCCGGTCTGCCCCCGGCGTGGATCGGTGTCGGCACCAGCGACCTCTTTCACGACGAGGACATCGCCTACGCCACCCGACTGCGCGATGCCGGGGTACCGTGCGCACTCCATGTGGTGCCCGGCGCCTACCACGGCTTCGATCTGGTCGAGAGGAGAACAGGCATCTCGCGGGCCTTCCTCGAATCACAGATGACCGCCCTGACTACCGCCCTTCTCCACGAGGCGCCGACGTCTCCTTGACGTCACTGCACACCTGCCCTGGCCACGTACTCAATCAACAGGTTGGTACTTTCCAAAAGAAACTGGGTTCGTCGCAGCTACGGGAGTGGGCCGGGTCGACAAATATTGTTCGATCGATCTTATGGCCGGTCGTATCGCAGTCATACGCCTCCAACCACGACCTGAGGAGCAACAAGCGGCGATCGGTTCGCCTCGCCCCGACACCGATGTGTGGCGTCCCATTGACCCACGTCGGTGCTGGGTGGTCCGTAATCTTGTGACATGTTCGAGAAATGAGTAGGGCGAATGAAGAGAACTAACGGCGGCGACAATTGGACGGCATATTCGGCCACCGGTGTCCAGGAAGTGATCCTCGCCCTCACCAGGGCCGCGGACAGAAGTCTTTTGGAGATTGCGGGCGAGATCGTCACACGACTCACGTCCGAGATCGCCGAATTCACCGCCGACGAGCCCATCGTTGAGCAGCTGAACGCAGGCGCTGCACACAACTTCGCCATCACCATGCGAATTCTTCGGCACGACATCGAGATCGATCAGGTTGATCCGTCCAAACCTGCCAATGAGCTTGCCCGACTGCTCGCTCAACGTGAAATTCCGATCACTGGCGGTCCGCAGTGACGACGCGACCGTAACCGCGCAGGCTGCACTGGAGATCACGACGCTGGTATCAGCACACGTCAACCTGATTGCCAAAGATTTGCTAACAACGTATGAGGCTGAGCGAGACGCATGGCGGCAGCGCCGCAGCGCCTCCCGCTCCGCACGGATCAGCGACATACTGGGAGACCTCCCTGTCGACATTGGCGCGGCCGAGGCAGCACTTGGCTACCGTCTCAGCCAATACCACCTCGGCGTGATCGTCTGGGCCGAACGGGGCGAAGGGGCAGATGACGAGCTGAGCCACCTCGAAGAAGCAGTGACCGCACTCGCCACACCCCTAGGCATCCGCGGCCATCCGCTGTTCGAGCCGCGCGACGAGCACACGGGGTGGGCATGGTTACCGCTCGGAGGACAGAATAATGTCGACCACGCGAAGTTTGCAGCGATCACTGCAAGTTGGGATCTGCCGGTTTCCGTAGCGGTTGGTGCACCCCAGAAGGGGGTCGCCGGGTTCGTCCGCACTCACTCGCAGGCAAATCAAGCCCGAGCTGTTGCCCAGGTCGCACGTGTTCCGACCCCACGGATCTTTTCCATTGCCGATCTTGGCGCGGTCGCGCTGATGTGCAGCGACCTCAGCGCCGGTCGCGCCTGGGTGGCCGACGTTCTGGGTCCGTTGGCAGCTAGTGACCCGGCGACCGAGGATCTACGCACGACACTGCGCGAATTCCTTCGCACTGGTGGGAGTTACGCCGCCGCCGCAACTGCGTTGCACATGCACAAGAACTCCGTCGTCTACAGGATTCACAAGATCGAAGATCAGCTCGGCCGGAATGTGCGCGACGGACGCCTCGAGCTCGAGAACGCACTGGAGCTGTGCTATTGGCTTGGGGGGGCCGTGCTCGCTGCGGACCCGTACGGAACCTGAACAGCCCGGATTATTGGCCAAGGCACACAATGCCGCCGCAGCGGAGCTGCCTATGCAGGTCTAGCCCTGGTCTAGCTCGGTCGAGACATCGACGGTCCACGAAGTCACCTAAATGGATGACGTGCCCAGGAAGTGTTACTCCCTCCCTCTCAGCCGGCGGGACCGTCAGTCTCCTCGACCCACCCAAACGGCCCAGGCCCCGCACGCCACCGCAACCTGGCCCGCACCCCCGTCCACCCGAGTTGCCCTCGTTCCAGCACGGCCGAGCGGGCGGAATCACGTGACAGACACCCCGAGGAATTACGTGCCGGTCGACAACTTCGGTCCGTCGCTTCCAGAAATCCCAACGCTGGTAGGTAGCAGACGCAGCCCATGCGGTATGACTCGGAACACAAACGCTACCGGCTGTGATTGGGCGCACAGACCAAAAGGGTCCGATTTCTACGTGCCGCCAGCACGGTGAAATGCCGTCAGCACGCGCTTAGCGTCTAGGGAACCAGCTTGTTCCTGCCGACGCAGAACGCAACAAGTACGTGTGGATGTCAGGGCCGAGGGGTACCAGAACTGCTTTCGATCAGTGTAAGGAACGTCGACGAGAACGATCATTCGGATTTTCAGCGAATGCGCTGACGTGGCCGATTGAGACGCGATCACGGGCAAGCACTCGATACGAAAGATCAACCATTCTGCAAGCTCTCAACGTCACCGCGCTGATAGCACGGAGCAGGAACGCTTCTCGGATAACTCATCACCATCCGACAACTGGCGCTCTTGTGTTCGGTTCGGGCGCGAAAGAAAACAGAGAAGGAGCCTTTCAGATGTCGGACCGACACCTGCTTGTCATAGGCAATGGCTGCGGTGGTACCGAAGCGGCATTTGCTGCACGCACCTCCGGATGGGAGGGCCCGATCACGCTACTGGGTGACGAGAGATTTCAGCCGTACCATCGACCACCCCTGTCGAAGGCGTACCTCAAGGGCGAAGTCGCAGCAGAATCACTGCACCTGCGTGGCGCAGTGGCATATGAGAAGAATCGGATCACTGTCCACGCAGGCCATCACGCTAGGGAGATCGACCGTAAGCATCGCAAGGTCGCGATGTCCGACGGAACCGAAATCGGTTATGACGAGCTAGTTCTCGCAACGGGCGGTCGACCGCGAACGCTGCCTGTCGCGGATGTCCTTCCTCAGAAGCCTTCGAATCTCTACTATCTCCGTACCCGGGCAGATGCGGACGCGCTTCGAGGTGAACTTCGGCCCCAACGGACGGTAGTTATCGTCGGTGCCGGATACATCGGCTTGGAAGTGGCATCAGCCGCCGTGAAGGCGGGCATGACCGTGATCGTGCTCGAGGCTGCCTCCCGCGTACTCGCTCGCGTCACTGCGCAACCGATCTCTGAGTACTACGAGTCCGTTCATCGGGAGGCGGGCGTCAATATTGTCACCGACTGCCTGGTAGAGGGGCTGGAGACCACTCGGGAAGGCGGCCGCATCGAAGCAGTTCGCTGCTCGGACGGCACACGACTTGCTGCCGATCTGGTTATCGTCGGAATTGGGCTGATCCCGAACAGCGAACTAGCCGAAGCAGCAGGCCTCGAGGTCGACGACGGGATCGTGGTCGACGACGACCTTCGCACCACCGATCCCCACATCATGGCTGTAGGAGATTGCGTTCGCCAGTACAGCCATCTGTACGACCGCTACGTCCGTGTCGAGTCGGTGCCTAACGCACTCGAACAGGCGCGCAACGCCGCTGCCGCACTGTGCGACAAGCCGACCCGCCCGAATGGCGCTCCATGGTTCTGGTCCGATCAGTACGACCTGAATCTGAAGATGGTCGGCTTGTCGGAAGGGTACGACCGCCTAGTGCTACGCGGAAGGCCCGACGATCGATCCTTCAGCGCCTTCTACGTATTGGGCGACCGAGTACTCGCGGTGGACACAATCAATCGCCCCGCCGATTTCAACATCTCGAAAAGACTTATCGCGGAACGAATCCCTGTGGCCGATCACCTTCTTGCAGCGAGCGATGTTTCGCTGCGGGACTTGGTCAATTCGGCACAACCGTCAATCTCAAGCTCCACAGCCAGAATCTAGGAGGCTCACCGGTCATGGCAAAAGCACTCTTCATCTCCCCCGACGGGAACCGCGATGAACTGACCATCGCGTCTGGAACCACTTTGATGCATGCTGCGGTCGGCCACGGTATCCGTTCGATCGTGGGCGATTGCGGCGGGAGCGGTGCCTGCGCAACCTGCCACGTCTATGTGGAGCAGCAGTTCCTCGACAAGCTCACTCCAATGGATTCCAACGAACAGGAGATGCTCGAGTGCGCCTCCTCCCCCGTGCAGGACAACAGCCGGTTGAGCTGCCAAATCGCGATGCACGACCACCTCGACGGAATCACCGTGGAAGTCGCCCCGACCCAGTGGTAATCAGCCGACTAGAGAAACGACAGACAGTGCCGAGCGGCTCCCAGCGCCGCGCTCTTCGACAGACCAGGTGAAGGAATTCATATGAGAATGCAGGACAAGGTCGCACTCATCTCGGGCGGCGCACGAGGCATGGGCGCTTCACACGCTCGAACGATCGTCGCCGAGGGCGGGAAGGTCGTCATCGGCGACATCCTCGATGACGCGGGTGAAAGTCTCGCGCAGGAATTGGGAGCGGAGAACGCGGTCTACACGCGACTCGACGTCACCAGTTACGCCGATTGGCAGAACGCTGTCGACCTGTCCGTGACCACGTTCGGAAAGCTGAACGTCCTCGTGAACAATGCCGGCATCGTCAACATGGGGTCCCTGACGGACTATTCCACCAAGGACTGGGACGACATCATCGCCGTGAATCAGACCGGGCCGTTCCTGGGCATCAAGGCAGCCACACCGACCCTGATCTCGTCCTCACCGTCGTCCATCATCAATATCTCGTCGACCGCCGGCTTCCAGGGCATCGCCGAGCTTCACGGTTACACGGCCTCCAAGTTCGCCGTGCGCGGTCTGACCAAATCGGTCGCGCTCGAATTGGCCCAGCACGGCGTTCGCTCGAACTCCGTCCATCCCGGGACCGTGTCGACGCCGATGAACGCCGACCTGGATGTGGCGGACTTCAACCCGATGAAACGAATGGGCAACGTCGAGGAGGTTTCGCAACTGATCATCTACCTCGCCAGTGACGAATCCAGTTTCGTTACTGGAGCCGAATTCCTCATCGACGGAGGGGAACTGGCGGGTACGGGTCCTCTGAGCTCTAAATAGCACCACCTCGAGGTAGACCGCACCAGAGACCGTAGCAGTTCAACATCACCGATTAAGCTATCGCGGAAGTGAGCGAACAATGGGGACAGCACCCGAAACAATCAGTCCGACCGCCGCAAGCGACTTGCCGGCGAATGTTCCGCCGGAGCGGGTCGTTGATTTCGACATGTTCAACCCGCCCCACATCGACCAGGGCGCCCAGGAGGCGTGGAAGCATCTGCACGATCCCGGCATGCGCGACCTTGTGTGGACTCCTCACAACGGCGGGCACTGGATTGCGACCCGCGGCTCACTGATCCAGCAAATGTTCACGGATTTCGAACACTTTTCCAGTGAATGCCCCTTCCTGCCCCGAGAGGCGGGCGAACAGTACAGTTTCATCCCCACATCGATGGACCCGCCCGAGCAGCGACCGTATCGGCGAATTCTCAACGCGAGCGTCGGTCCCCATACCATCGATCGCATCGGCGACGACATCCGCGAGACCGCCAGGGAACTGATTCGGGACATCCGCGCCACCGGCAGTTGCGACTTCACCAAGGAGTACGCGGAAGTCTTCCCGATCAAAATCTTCCTCATGATCGTCGACCTTCCGCTGAGCGATGCCCCGAAGCTGAAGTACATCGGGGACCAGATGACCAGGCCTGACGGCTCGATGAGCATGGGCGAGGCAATCGATCTCTTCTTCGAGTACCTGTCGCCTTTCATCGACGCTCGTATGGAGAAGCCGGGCGACGACGCGATCAGTACCGTCGTGCAAAGCCAAGTCAACGGCCGACCGATTACCAAGGACGAGGCACTGAAGATCTGCGGCCTTCTTCTGCTGGCCGGGCTGGACACCGTGGTGAACTTCCTGAGCTTCACGATGCACTTCCTCGCCACGCATCCCGAGGAGCGGCGCGCCCTTGTCGCCGATCCGCAGCTGATTCCGACCGCCACCGAAGAGTTGCTGCGGCGCTTCGGGTTGGTATCCGATGCCCGGCTGATCAAGAAGGACATCACCATCGACGGTGTGGACCTGAAATCGGGCGACATGGTGGCTCTGCCGACCATGCTCTATGGTCTCGACGACCGTAAGAACAAGTGTCCGATGGATGTCGACTTCGGGCGTGAGGAAATCGATCACATCACGTTCGGTCACGGTGTGCACCACTGTGCAGGAGCACATTTAGCTCGAGTGGAAATTCAGACGACATTGGAAGAGTGGTTGGCACAGATTCCCGACTTCGAGGTGGCCGACCTGTCGAGGGTGGGCTTCCAGTCGGGGATCGTGAGCTCCATGACCTCGGTTCCACTGCGGTGGACCACCGGCTAAACGGACCACCTGGCGAGCGGCACACCGCCACTGACGAAGGCAGGACCTCACGGCTACCGAGGGTATCGATCCATGGAATCGCCGTGAGGTCCTTGCCGTCCTGCGGCGCCCCGTCTCCGCAGGACGGTCCGCGCACCAGCCTGCCTCGACCGAATCCCACCAACATCTACGTTGACGTTGACAAACCTGGTTACAGCTGCGACCCTCGTCACAGAGGAAGCGGTGCGCGTTCCGCGACGGCGACCGATGCGGGAACGCCGGCCGCAGTTTCCCCCCCCAGATTGGAGATGCACGCATGAGTAATTCGATGACCCGAGTCCAGCAAGCGCTGTCCGACCTCGCCGCTGGCCGCGCCGTTGTGCTCACGGGCAGTGCGGGCGGGGATCCGGACGGCTACCTTCTGCTGGCGGCGGAGAAGGCCTCCCCCGCCGCGCTCGCATCGATGGTCCGACACAGCTCGGGTTTTGTTTGTGCGGCGGTAACCCGCCGTGTCTGCGATCGTCTCGGGTTGCCACCGATGGCGGGAACGATCCCCGAGCGAGCGAATGACTGGTACACGGTGTCGGTGGATGCGATTTCCGAGGTCGGTACGGGGATTTCTGCGGCCGACCGGGCTCGCACCCTCACAACGCTTGCCAGTCCTGACAGCGCGGCTGGCGACTTCACCCGTCCCGGCCATGTCGTACCGGCCCGAGCGCGCGAGAACGGAGTGCTCGAGACCCGCGGTCCCGCGGAGGTCGTGACGGACCTCGCTCGCGCAGCCGGTCTGCACCCGGTCGGCGCCTTCGCTGCGCTCGTCTCGGAGAAGGATCCCACCCGCATCGCGAACGACGACGAATCCCGCGCATTCGCCCGGGCACACCGATTGACTTGGGTATCTGCGGACGACGTCGTCATATACCGCCGTGTAGTCGAACTTCACGTCCGATGCACCTTCACCGTCACCCGGAAGAGCCCGTTCGGCGACCTGCTCACTTCTGGATTTCGTAGTGAAACGACCGGCACCGATTACATCGCCTACCGTATCGGGCGGCCCCACACCGGGGACACTCCATGGATTCACGTTCACCGGGAATCGGACTTCGCACCGCATGCCGACTCGGCGGATCATGACCACCTTCAGTCGGTGTTCGCGCGTATAGCCGCATATGGTTGCGGCGTCGTACTGATCGAGCGAAACATGAACGACCTCGATTCGTACACCCTCACCACAGAGCAGCAGGACCGTAGACGCATCGACCGGAATGCAGACATCGCACAGGTGATCCGTGAACTCGCGATTTCGTCACCGCGGCTGATGGACCCACCGGCTGATCTGCTCCGGACCCTGGAGATCATGGGAATCGAGGCGTCGGTACTGCCCCACTCCGATGCGGACTCGGCCGTGATCCAGACGGTCGGCACCTCAACGAGCACCGGCCACATCGTCACCGGGCTCGTGCAACATGGCGACCAACGCGGTCGTGAGCTTGGGTTCCCGACCGCGAATCTCGAACTCGACACCGAAGGCAGTAGCCCTCCTTCCGAAGCTCGCCTCGTCGATGGTGTGTGGGCAGGTCGCTGTGCGCTCCCCGACGGCAGGTCCATCGCCGCCGCGGTCTCTGTCGGTCGCCGATCGACCTTCTACGGCCGTGCGGGAACGCGGCTGCTGGAGGCCCACTTGCTCGATTTCGACGAAGATCTGTACAACCTCGAGGTCACCGTGCATCTCGAACACTGGATTCGCGGCCAATCGACCTTCGCCTCGAAGGAAGAGCTCATTGCCGCGCTCGAGGACGATGTTCGTCGCACCCGGGCGCTTCTGTCCGACGCTTCCGCACCGGCGGACAGCTGAGCAGATCGCAGGCGGCCAGTTTCGTCGCGGCTGTCGGTCCGTCCGAGTCTCTCGGCACGCGCCTTCGGCCACCTGCCACACCGACTGGAGTAGATCCATGTTAGGAGATACCAACGACCGCTTCGAACGTGCAATGCTGGAGTTCGCGCTCCGCTGGCATCCGTACGGGGGCGGTTCGAATCGACTGATCTTCGAAGAGTTCGGGTTGGACCCGAGACAGTACTTCGGAAGACTGGCGCGAATCCTCGACTCCGACCGCTCCGTCGCGCCTGCGGCGACTCGACAGAGCATCCGCACAATTTGTCACCACCGCTTGCACTCGACCGCAGGTGCGAGCTCTTGAACGGATATAGCCTCGTGCGTGGGCACTGAACAACATGGGCGTGGTGCGCTCACGACGGCGACCAACCGTATGTCTTACACGCCCCTGTGTTGAGGGGCCTGGGATGCGATCATGAGGGCTTCGTGGATGGCCGCACGACCGGCACCGAGTTCGATCGCATTGCGCAGGTGCAGTTTCATGCCGGGCAGGTAACGATGGGTCGGCGTTGCGTCCACCGCCAGGGCCACAAGTTCTTTGGTGACCGCCCGCACGTTTCTGGTTTTCCAGGGAACGGCACAGTACTCGCAGAATGCCGCAAAGGCTTCGGGAGAGATTCGGATCAGCGCGTGGAGGAAACCCGGTATCTCTTCCTCCAGACGCTGCCGGTACGGATCGCTTCCGACATATCGCTCCCAGAGCCGATTCCGGTCGGAATCGAGGGCCGAATCCGCCTGCACGTCAAGTTGTTCAGAAGACAGATTGTGGAGGTGCTCAGTGGTTTCGAAGAGGGTGTGCACCCCGAGTCCGGATACCAGCATAAGGATCTCGTGCACTTGATCCACGGTCGCTCCCAGGTCGAGTGCCTCCCGCATATAGCGTTTGGAACCCTCGACGTCCAGTGTGGTCACCGATGCCCGGACCGCGAGCTCGAGGAGAGCGCGGGTCAGGGCGTCCAACGGTTCCCCGTCGCCAACATCGCATAGGTGAGCGTCGGCGGCGGCACGCAGGTCATCTAGCGTAATTTCCTTGCCGACCGGCGGTGCCGCCGGCCGAGAAGGATCGTCGGATTCGATCACCGCAGGACGGTTTTCTTGCGCGGAATCGTGACCTTTTCGGCTTGGATCCGTCGCCCGGCGAGCATGCCCTGGCCGACGCGGGACGCCCGAGTGAGTATGTCGGTGTGTCTGCATCCCTCAGAGCGGGCGACGGCAGGGCCTCGATTGAGATCACGGCGGACACCGCATCTCACGGGACCTCCGACGGGAGTGGTCTGCCCCCCGCCGTCCGTACATGTCATGTCGGCCTCACTCACGAAGTCTGTGAACGCGGCGTCGCCGTCGACTGTGGTCGCACGGACAAGGCATCGCCTTCCGCAGAATATGCCACTGCACCCACCATGTCAACGTTGAAGTTGATTTACGTCAACGTTGATAGATTTCCATCCTTTCGCCGCGTAGCATCCCCTACGTGGCCAAGACCCCAGTGACGAGAAGCAGCGGAATGAGCCGGCGCCGCCGGAGCGCGCAGAATGACAGTAGTCCCAGCTATCAGGCGAAACGCCGCGAACTCCTGCAGACGGCGGCTGACGTGTTTCAGGAGAAGGGCTACGACGCCGCTACGTTGCACGACATCGCGGAGCGTTTCGGAACCGACCGAGCGTCGATCTACTACTACTTCGCAAGCAAGAAGGAGTTGTTCCAGGCACTGTTTCACGATGTTGTGAGCGGCGTTCTGGACGAAAACCTCCGCGCTGCAGCGGAGATCGCAGAAATCGACATCGCCGCCCCGGAGAAGCTCCGTCGACTCGTCGAACTGCAGATGCTCTCCTATGAGAACAATTATCCCTACGTCTACCTCTATATCCAGGAGGACATGGCGAAGCTCGAGTTCCAGTCGACTCCGTGGGCCAAGGACATGCTCCGGAAGACGAAGCGTTTCGAGGCGATCGTCTCCGGCGTCCTCGAGCAGGGTGTCGCGGAGGGAACCTTCCGGGACGATGTTCCGACTGCGCTGATGGCCAAAGCGTTGTTCGGCATGATCAACTGGACCCACCGATGGCTCAAACCCGGCCCGCGCAGGGTTGACGCCAAGCAGACCATCGACGCGTTCTGCACCCTGTTCTTCCAGGGCGCGCTGATCAAACGCGGCTAGATCCATCCAGCATTTCGCCTGACCCGGGCGGGAGGGGTGCCGCGAGTACGTGACCACGTCTGGTCCCGCGGCACGTCCATTGCCGTTTCTCGTCTACCGGCCGGTCCACTGCGGCTTTCGCTTCTCGGCGAACGCCGCTCGCCCCTCGAACCGGTCGGCACTCGCCGCATACGCCTCGATGGGTTCGTAACGGGTTGCCAAGGCGATTTCCAGCGGCCAGTCCAGCCGGGACAGCACGGCGTCCTTGGCTGCCTGCACGGCGAGCGGAGACGCGGCCGCAATACGCTCGGCCCACTGGTCGGCGGCCTTGCCGAGTTGCTCGGGTGCGACGACCTCGTTGACGAGTCCGTATCGTTCGGCGTCGACGGCCGTGATGCGGTCTCCGGTGAGAATCATCGCCATGGCGATGTGATGCGGGAGTTGCCGGACCGCGCGGTGCATGATGCCGGCCTCACCGATGATCCCGACCTTGGTTTCCGGGATACCGAATTGGGCGTTGTCCGCCGCCACGATGATGTCCGCACACATTGCCAGCTCGAATCCGCCGCCGACGGCATAGCCCTGGACGGCGGCGACGAGCGGTTTGCGCAGCTTCAGCAGCGGACCGCCGACGCCGGTGAGTCCACCGCCGAGCGCCATCCTTCGTCCGTCGCCTTCCGAACCGCCGCTCACGTCGGCACCGGCGCAGAAGGCCTTCTCGCCGGAGGCTGACAGAACGGTCACCCAGAGGTCGGGGTCGGCGTTGATTTCGGTCCACGCCTCGTACAACGCCTGGTCCATCTCGGCGTTGATCGAGTTCAACGCTTTGGGACGATCGAGCGTGACGCGTGCGATGTGGCCGTCGCGGGTGAACGTGACTCCGCTACTCATGATGCTGCCTTTCCTGACGATGCTGACGAAGAGGTTGGGGGGAGATCGACCGGGTCACGATAGGAGTCGATGGCCGCCTTCAGGCCGACGTCGGCAATGAAGGCCCGCACCTGCGCTACCGAGGGCGACAGATGCAGCAGCGCGTCCATCTCTGCGCCGCCCTGAGCGGCGGTGCGTACCCCCATCGCCTCCATAGCGCGGTTGACCGAGAGTTTCTTGATGCGTAAGAGGTCGGAGGGAATCCGGGCCATCTGGGCGGCCAATCGTTCGACGGTCTCGACGACTGCCTCCGCCGGGACGGCTCGGTTGGCCCATCCCCACTCGACCGCGGTGTCACCGTCGATCGAGTTGCCGGGGATGAAGGCGAGTTCCTTTGCCCGCTTGGGTCCGACCAGCGGCGCCCACAGCGGGGCAATGTATCCCCCGCCGAGCGGCACGGCCGGCTCCCCGATACGCGCATCGTGAGCCACGATCGTGAGATCGGTGAACACACACATCTGCGTAGCACCCGCGATGCAGTAGCCATGGACCGCCGCAATCACCGGCTTCGGGTGATCCCAAATCGCCAGGTAGCGGTTCACGTTGCGCGCCAACCGATCCCGATCCGATACCGGGTCACGCGTGGTGGTATATTCGCCGACCTGATCGATGTCGTAGCCGGCGGAGAAGCCCTTGCCTTCACCACGGATCCCCACCACGGGACCGCCCGTGGTGGCCAGTCGTTCGAGTGCGTCGCTGAACTCGTCGAGGAGCGCATTCGACAGCGCGTTCGCCTTGCCCGGACGGTTGAGCACGATCCAGCTGATCGGCCCGCGGTGCTCGACACGCAAGTTCTCGTACGTGGTGTCCGCTGCGGCGGTAGGGGTCGGCGTGGTCATGCCGACGCACGGCCGATCGGGATCTGCTTCTTGACGTGAAAGTCGACGACACCGGCGGCACGCAGCTCACGTCGGGTGAAGCGCCAGCCGTGCTCGTCGTCGCGCACCAGGACATCGTGGTACTGGCCGAAGAAGTGGCCGTCCGGCTTGCCCTCCTTGGTGTACTGATGCCACGCGTACAGCACCGAGCGGACGGTCGCGGTGCGCAGTTCGTCATCGAAGTCGACAACGACGTTGGAGACGTGATGACTGGTGGCGGTGAAGAAGGTGCCGATTCCCTCGAGGGTCTTCCGGTAGGCCTCACGTCCCTCGGCGCCGAAGTCGGGTCCGTACGCGACGTAGCAGTCCGAGGTGAACAGGGCTGCGAGATCATCGGGCTGGTTCATGTCGAGGTAGTACGCGTAGTCGTACAGAACTCGTTCGACTCTCTGGGTCTCGACGAGCGCGGCCAGTTCTCGACTCGAGAGTGCACTGGTAGTCATAAATTCCTCCAAGTGATGTGGCGATTTCCTGAGTGCGGATTTCTCGGCGCCGGGCGTGCGCTTCCGGCGGAGCTGTGCTGGGGCACCCCGCACCAGAAGCTACCAAGAAGCTACACCGAAAATCAACGTCTGCGTAGATAGTGGTTCCGAAAACGCGTCGGTCGATTCACCCCGTCGATCAGGCCGTCTCCGCACGTCAGATCAGCTCCAATACTCGAACATCGCACGCATGGGTAGTCAACATACTTGTAGAAACTCGTCAACATTTTAGTTGACACGCCTCCGCCGTTGATGCGACCATCATCTGCAGAGCGACGCATGTCACACGCGTAATCGAGACGGAGACATCACGCGATTCCGCCTCAGTGAAGACCGGGGTGATCGGGCGGCGATTCGATCTCGAGGAAGGCATGACAGAACAGCGGTCCGACGGTTACCCAGACCCCACGCAAGTACGCACCGATCAGGCAACTGCGCCCTGACGCCGAGAAGGACGAGCCGATGACACTCACCGAGACCAACACAGTGATCGACCCGGGGCATTTCCGGACCGTGCTCGGCCACTTCCCGACCGGCGTCGTGGCAATCACCTCCACCGATTCCGCGGGAGACCCGGTCGGCATGGCCGTCGGTTCCTTCACCTCGGTGTCACTGGATCCACCGCTGGTCGCTTTCCTCCCCGACAAGAGCTCGACTAGCTTCCCGAAGATCCGCGAATCCGGTCGCTTCTGTGTCAACGTGCTCGGCGCCGGCCAGCAGGACGTCTGCCGAAGCCTGGCACTGAAGGGTTCCGACAAGTTTGCGTCGATCTCCTGGACGCCGACACCGTACGGCAATCCGCGTATCCACGACTCCATCGCATGGATCGACTGCACCATTGAAAAAGTCCACGACGCCGGTGACCATTTCCTGGTGATAGGCCGGGTCGCATCGCTCGAGGTCGATGATGCGGCCTCACCGCTCATCTTTTTCCAAGGTGGCTACGGCTGCTTCTCGTCGACCTCCCTCACTGCCCCCGGTGAGGCTGACCTGCTGCGCCCCCTGAGCATCGTCGATCAGGCCCGTCCGGAGATGGACGGGCTCGCCCGCGAGCTGGGAGTCGAATGCTGCGCCTCGGTCGCAATCAGGGATCAGTTGGTCCTGGTCGGTAGCAGCATGGCAAGCACTCTCCCGACGTCCCCACACATCCGCCTCGGGCAACGCATGCCCTTCGTACCCCCGCTGGCCCTGCCACTGATGGCGTGGTCCGAAGGACGCGAACTCGACAAGTGGATCGGACGCGGCGGCGAGGCGCTCGATCGAGATCTACTCGTGCAGGCCACGGCCCGCGTCCGCGACCGCGGCTGGTCGCTCGTGCTCCGCAGCGACGCCCAGGTGCGATTCGAACGGGCTGTTGCGCGTCTGCCGCTGACCGACGCTACCGGCGATCTGGCATCCGAGGTCACCGAAGCCGCCCGCGCGCTCAGCCTCGAGGGATACGAACCCGCCGAGATCGACCCTGCTGCCACCTATGATGTCCGGATCATCAGCGCTCCGGCATTCGGGAAAGACGCCCAACCGGTGCTGCTGCTGAGCCTGTACCAACTCCCCCGCCAACTGTCCGGCGCTTCGGTCGAACGTTATCGAGATCTATTGATGACGGCGGCCCAGACAGTCACCGAAAAGCTGGGCGGACATACTCCTCCCGCCGCATGATTCGAACTCACCGAGGGACCGACCCCGGCCGAACCCAGTCACAACGAAGGGAAAGCGATTGCCGGGCCTACTCATCGCCAACCGCGGCGAAGTCGCTCTGAGGATCATCCGCACCGCCCACAAGCGCGGACTTCGCACCGTCGCCGTTCATAGTGTCGACGAGTCTGCATCTTCCCATGTCCGAGCGGCCGACGAGGCGCGCCCGCTGCCGGGTAGCGGAGCAGCCGCATACCTCGACATCGAGCAGATGGTCAGCGCAGCCACCAGCACCGGGTGCACCATGCTCCACCCCGGATATGGATTCGCGAGCGAAAATCCGGACCTCGCCGACGCCTGTGCACGCGCGGGTATCACGTTCGTGGGACCCGACTCCCAGACCCTCCGGCTTTTCGGCGACAAGTCGGCGACGAGGGCACTCGCCGAGGCGGCCGGAGTTCCCGTCCTTCCTGCGACGAGTGGCGCAACGGGTCTTCCGGAAGCGCTGGCCTTCATGGAAGCGCAATCGGGTGCACCCGTCATGGTGAAGGCGCTCGGTGGCGGCGGCGGCCGTGGAATGCGTGTTGTCACAGATTCCGCGGACCTCGACCGAGCGCTGGATCGTTGCGGGTCCGAGGCATTGCGCGGTTTCGGGCAATCAGAGGTCTATGTCGAGCGCTATCTTCCCCGGGCACGGCACATCGAAGTTCAGGTGCTCGGCGACGGTGTCAGCGACCCGATACACCTCTGGGACCGCGAATGTACGATTCAGCGCCGTCATCAAAAGCTCATCGAGATCGCGCCCGCCCCAAACCTGCCGGACGCGACGAGATCGGCTCTGCTGCACTCCGCACTCGACCTCGCGCGAGCCGCCCACTTCCGAGGTGCCTGCACATTCGAATTCCTTGTCGATGCCGACTCCCCCGACCTGTACTACTTCATCGAAGGAAACCCTCGGCTGCAGGTCGAGCACGGCGTCACCGAGGAGATCACGGGGGTCGATCTGGTCGCCGCCCAGCTCGCGGTCGCGGACGGGGTGTCGCTGAAAGAACAAGGCCTTTCCCAAGAGTCGATTGGCAGCCCACACGGGATCGCTGTGGAAGCGCGAGTCACCCTCGAGCCCTCGGCGGCCGTCTTACGGGAGATCACCCGGTTCGACCTCCCCGCCGGGCCGGGCATTCGGGTGGAAACCCACGGTTACGCCGGTATGCAGGCCACCAACGACTACGACCCGCTCCTGGCCAAGATCATCGTCCACCGCCGGGCCGCACGCCTGGCAGACGTTCTGGATCACCTCGAGACGCAACTGCGCCAGGTCGTCGTCGAGGGAATACCGACCAACCTGGCCTTGCTGCGGTCGGTGCTGACGCACCCCGCAATTCGGGCGGGTGCGATGACGACGAGCTTCGTCGACGAGTATCTGCTCGGACCATCGCGGCTGCCGGTGGCGGCCGACAGCCAGGCGACCGATCTGTTCGCACCGTCGGCCGGCACGGTGATTGCGATCGCCGCCGAGGCCGGGCAATGGGTAAAGCAAGGCGAACCGGTAGCGATTCTCGAGGCGATGAAAATGGAGCACGAGATCATCGCCCCGACCGCCGGGCGGCTGGAGAGGGTGACCGTGCAGGTCGGCGACATTGTCGCCGAAGGAGCAAAGGTCGCAACCCTCGCCGCGCTCGACAGCCCGTCGGCGGCCACCACGATCACCGCGTCCGGGCCGCCCGATCTGGATGACATCCGTGCCGATGTCGCCGAGATCAGACATCGCCACGAGGTCGGCCTCGATTCCGCCCGACCCGATGCCATCGCCCGACGGCACCTGGCCGGCAAACGCACCGCCCGAGAGAACCTCGCGGACCTGTTCGACCCGTGCTCCTTTCGTGAATACGGGCCGCTGCTCATCGCGGCCCAACGCCGGCGGCGGACGCTGGACGACCTCGAAGCCAACACACCCGCCGACGGCCTCGTCGCCGGATTCGGCCGGGTGAACGCCTCCGAGTTCGGCGCACGGGACACCCCGGTCGCCGCCCTCGCCTACGACTACACCGTGCTCGCCGGAACCCAGGGGCTGCAGAACCACAAGAAGGCCGAGCGGATGTTCGAGCTCGCCCGGCGACGGCGCACACCGGTGGTCATCTTCGCCGAAGGGGGTGGCGGACGTCCCGGGGACACCGACAACCAGGCCAAGGCAACCGGAATGGACCTGGGGACGTTCGTCGCGCTCGGCCGGCTCAACGGACACGTTCCGACGGTGGGCATTGCCGCCGGCCGCTGCTTCGCGGGTAACGCAGCACTACTCGGGGCGTGTGACGTCGTCATCGCAACCAGTGACGCGAACATCGGGATGGGTGGGCCGGCCATGATCGAGGGAGGTGGGCTGGGTAGGTTCGCACCGGAGGCGATCGGCCCCGCCCCGCTCCAGGCGGCCAATGGGGTCGTCGACATTCTCGTCGACGACGAGGCTGCCGCAGTGGCCGCCGCCACGAAGTACCTCGGCTATTTCCAGGGCTCTACCCGCCAGTGGTCCTGCGCCGATCAACGCTTGTTGCGCAACGCCGTACCCGAGCGCCGATCGCGGATATTCGATATTCGGCCGCTCATCCATACCCTTGCCGATGACGAGTCCGTACTCGAGCTGCGAGAACAGTTCGGGCGAGGAATGCTCACGTGCCTGGCCCGGGTGGAGGGACGTCCGGTGGGCATCGTCGCGAACGACGGGCGTCACCGCGGTGGTGCGATCGACAGCGACGGTGCGGACAAGATGGCTCGTTTTCTCCGGCTCTGCGACACCTACGGGCTGCCGGTACTGTCCCTCTGCGACACCCCCGGGTTCATGGTGGGTCCCGAAGCCGAAGAGACGGCCATGGTGCGGCATGTCAGCCGGCTCTTTGTCACCGGACCCAATCTCACTGTTCCGTTGTGCACGATCGTGATCCGCAAGTCCTACGGCCTGGGAGGGCAGGCCATGGCCGGCGGAAGCTTCCGGGTTCCGGACGCGATGCTCGCCTGGCCGACTGGAGAACTCGGCGCTATGGGACCTGAAGGGGCGGTGCGGCTCGGGTTCCGCCGAGAACTCGACGCGATCGACGACCCACAGGAACGAGAGCAGACCTTCCAGTCGTTCCTGGCCGACTACGAGGTGCAGGGCCGTGCCACGAACGCAGCATCGGTGTTCGAGATCGACGATGTGATCGATCCGGCCGACACTCGAGCGTGGATCGTGGAGACCTTCGACCGTGCGGACAGCAAACCTGTTGAGCGGGTTCGGCGGCATCTCGATACATGGTGAGAGCGCAGCAGAAGCGCCCGCCTCCGATGAGGCGGGCGCCTGCTCGCGTCAGTCTTCCAGCTCCGCGCGGTGCTGGTCGCGATCGACACCGCGAATGGTGAGGAGGGCGATCACGCTGATCGCTGCGCAGCCGAGCGTGTAGTACGCCGCGGACAACGGATCGCCGGTCTCCGAGGCCAACCACGTGATGATGTACGGCGCCGTGCCTCCGAACAAGGCCACCGAGAGTGCGTAGGTGACGGAGATCCCGGTGGCACGGTTTCGTGTGCGGAAGCGTTCGGAGAGAAAGGCGGGCATCGGTCCGCCTACCGCGCCGATGAGCACCCCCGCGATCGCGAGCGCGGTCAAACCACCCGCGAAACCGAAGTTGAGCATGGCGTAGAGGGGGTAGGACAACACCACGACGGCCGCTGAACCCCACCGTAGGACAGGACGGCGTCCCACGCGATCGGACAGGGCACCGAAGATCGGCATGGAGATTGCGGCCATGAGCCCGGTGATCAATGCGAGGAGATAGGAGCGTTCGAAGGACATCTCGAAGCTCTTCGACAAGAACGCCGGCATCCCCACCATGAAGGTGTTGCCGACCGCGTTGTATACGACGACGGCGCCCATCGTCACCAGAAGGTAGGCCAGGGAACGTCTTTGCGGTGTCGGCGGAATTTCCGACGACGGTCCGGGCGCTGCGCGTTCGATCGTCATCTGCTTGAAGTGCGGTGTTTCGTCCACACGCATCCGCAGATAGAGGATGACGAGTCCCATTGGGGCGGCGAGCAGGAAGCCGACTCGCCATCCCCACGAAGCGAGCTGATCCTCGGGTAGGGCAATCGCCAGAACTGTTGCCACTCCACCACCGAGAACGAATCCCAACGTCGTACCGACGAAGGACCAGGATCCGTACACGCCGCGCTTGTTCGACGGTGCGGACTCCACCATCAGCGAAACGGCGCCGCCCATCTCTCCGCCGGCGGACAATCCTTGGCCGACACGACAGAGGGTGAGCAGGATCGGCGCCAACACCCCCACCTGGGCGTGCGTGGGCAGAAGGCCTATGACCGTGGTGGCCGCTGCCATCAGACCGATGATCATCGCCAGAACAGGGCGGCGGCCGATTCGATCGGTCAAACGGCCAAACACGATCGCGCCGATGGGCCGCAGAAAGAACGCGAGAGCGAACACGAGAAACGTCGACAGGATCGCCGTCGTCGGATTGTCGGAGGGGAAGAACAGCGGCGCGAAAATCGGTGCCATGTATGCGTAGATGGCGAATTCGTACCATTCGACGAGGTTGCCGAGAGACCCGGCGATCAGTGCCTTCCGAGAGGCACGCAGATCGAGCACTCTCTCTGTAGAGGAGTCGGGAGTGATGGCGTGAGTCATTGCGATTCCGTTCTGGTGAGAGCCAGCGAACCACTGAGGTGTGGGATCGGCCGACGCCGAGTGTGATACACGGCACAGCCCGGAGCGAGACTCGCACACTCGTCGACCCCTGTCAACGGTCATGTAGATAGGTTAGCGCGATCCCGCCCGCCACCTGGACGCCCTTGTTTCAACTCGTACGTTGACAACTGCGCCAGGGACTGCGACCATGGCAACAACGAAAATCAACGCGAACGTTGAAAGAGTCATCATCCGCGTGATCCTCTGCCGCTATAACGTTCGGCACCCGCGAGAGGTAGTCAAATATGCAGACAGCCAGTCCCGCCCCATCCGCGACAGCGACCCCGTCGAGCCGGTTCAACCCGGACCGCTTGAGTGAGTCCGAGGTCCGGACCGCGGTCTCCATAGCGAATGTCCCCGCTCTTCTCATGGTGGTCTACCAGATGACCGGAGGCGAGAAGTGGCTCGAGGACCCCTACCGGCCCACACGCGGCAAAGGTCTCGGCGACCACGACTCGGGAGGGCTCACCGACGAAATCCAGGAGGAAATTCGTCAGGCCGCCGTGCGGGCAATCCTGGACTTTCAGGCCGGAGTCACGCCGGCGATCGAGGCACCGACAGCTGAACAGACAGTCCGGATGATCAGCGTCTGCATGGGCGAGCCTGTGGCGGACCAGTACGGTCCGATGCTGTCGCTGGAACTGGCGCGCCGAGCAGCGCCGAACGCCCCCGAGCTCGCTCTTGCTCCCGTGGATCCGCCGGTCGGATTCAACGTCATCGTGATCGGCACGGGCGTCGCCGGCATCGCCGCGGCCCATCAGCTCGAAGACATGGGCGTCGACTACGTGATCCTCGAGAAGCAACCCGAAGCGGGTGGCAACTGGTGGCAGAACACCTACCCCGGCGCCGGGGTCGACACCCCCAGCCACCTGTATTCCTTCTCGTTCGCCAAGAACGACTGGAACACGCACTTCGAGCTGCGCAACGAACTCCAAGAGTACTTCGGGCGCGTCCTCAAAGACGTCGGCGGTCACGAACGGGTGCGGTACAGCACCGAAGTTCTCGCTGCGACTTACGACGAGACGTCGCGAGTGTGGCAGGTGGAGGTCCGAAACGCCGACGGATTGATCGAGACGCTGCACTCCAATGTCGTGATCAGCGCGGTCGGCGTTCTCAATCGGCCGGTAACCCCGAATCTCCCGGGCATGGAAACGTTCCGCGGAACGAGTTTCCACTCCGCCGACTGGCCCGACGGGCTCGAAGTCGACGGCAAGCGGGTTGCCATCGTCGGTACCGGCGCCAGCTCGATGCAGATCACTCCCGCCATCGCAGATCGGGTCGAGCACCTGACCGTCTTTCAGCGCTCGCCGCAATGGGTGGCACCCTTCGAAAAGTTTCGGATGCCCATCCCCACGGAACTTCGTCGACTGCTGCAGTCGTGCCCCCTCTATCACAGCTGGTACTGGATTCGACTGTTCTGGCAGTTCGGCGACAAGGTCATCGAGTCCCTGCGCGTCGATCCGGAGTGGGAATACCCCGAGCGGTCAGTCAACGCGCGCAATGACGCACACCGCGAGTACTTCACCCGGTACATCACCGCGCAGGTCGGCGACCGTACCGACCTCCTCGACAAGGTGATGCCCGACTACCCCCCGTTCGGCAAGCGCATCCTGCTCGACAACGGTTGGTACGAGGCACTGCGCCGCGACAACGTCGACCTCGTCAACGAATCAGTCTCCGCCGTAACCGAGACCGGGCTCGTCAGCGCATCCGGAGCCGAGATCGACGTCGACGTCATCGTCTGGGCTACCGGCTTCGAGGCAGCCCGCTTCGTCTCCTCACTCGATGTGCGCGGTGTCGATGGGCTCTCCCTGCGAGAAGCATGGAACGACGACGACCCACGGGCGTACCTGGGCGTCTCGGTTCCCCAGTTCCCCAACTTCTTCATGCTCGGCGGGCCGAACTCCTTCCCCGGTAGCGGCAGCTTCATGTTCTTCATGGAAGTTCAAATGCGGTACATCCGGGGACTACTGACCACGATGTTCGAACAGAACATCGCCGCTATCGACGCACGAACCGATGCCACCAACGAGTACAACGAACTTGTCGACAGCACCCACGCCCGCACCGTTTGGACCCACCGCGGGATGTCGACCTACTATCGCAACTCGCGTGGACGCGTCGTCTTCGTCATGCCCTTCCTCAACGTCGAATACTGGGAAATGACCCGACAACCAGACCTGGAGAACTACACGATCCGCTGAGGGTCGACACTCGTCGGGCGGAAGTCCCGATCCGTGCGACTTGCGCCCCTCATGCCGAGAGTTCGGGGACGCTGACGGAGGGTCCCTGTGTGTTCTGTCAAGCAGGTGTGCGTTCGAACATCGGGGATCAAGAGCTTGGTGCGGGTCGATGAGTGAAGCGTCGACCCGCACCATTTCTGCACCCTGTGACGCACCCATCCGACACTCTGCTTCACCAGACGGGTCGAACGGAACTCCGGTCAATGCCCGAATTTTCGGGAAGTGCCGGTGATGGTTCCGCTACCGGCGAGCGCCGTGTGACTCCGGATCGGGTGCTGACATCATGGATAGATGGTGAAGTTCGTCGAAGGCTTGAACCCAGACGATCCCGGCGTGCGCAGGATCAACTACGCAATCGGCGCCGAACACACACCCGAGTTCGAAGCGCATCTTGCGCGCCTGCAAGCGTGTAAGACTTCCGAGGAAGCGCGGAAAGCCGCTCGAAAAGATGTAACGGGAGAGGCGGTGACGGTGCCGACGCCAGGAATCTTCGGCAACTTGGTGCCGCACGCGGCCAGCTCGGTCCTGATCCGGGCGGTGAGTTCCTCGATCTGAAACGGGGTCCGCCGGATGTCCCCGACGATGTCGAGCCCCACGTTCTTCCGCATCGCATCGGCCGGGCTCGCTGGCCGGAACCGTTTGAGCTGGTCGGCGGCGTCTTCGGTGTCGAAGTCCCGCTCGACTCCGCCTGGTAGGAGTTCCCGCAGGATCGCGTGGAGCTGGTTGATCAGGCGGCCGTTGTGTTTGACAAGGTCGATGCGGCGCTCGTCCAGGATGCGCAGAACGTCGGTATGCCCTTCGGGGGCGACCGGCCGGAAATCGCCCTGGCTGAACGCGACGCACGTCGCGGCGGCGGCGTCGAACCGATCGTTCTTGCGCCGGCCACCACGGGAGAGTTCGCGCACTCGGGCCGTCGCGGTCGAGGACACATCCACGACCGCTTCACCTCTACCGATGAGCCATTGGGTGAGGTGATGACCGAGCCCAGAGGCGTTCTCGACCGCCCAGATGCGCTCGGGCCACTGCTTGGACCAGGTCATCAGCTGGGCGTAGTCGTCGAAGGATGCGTTGATCCGTATCGAGCCGAGGTCCTTGTTGGAATCGGAGTCGACCGCTGTCGCGGTGTGAGTGGACTTGTGCGGGTCGATGCCGATCACGATCACCTGGCGTTCTCAACTTCCGTGCTGGTGGACGGGGTATCCGCTGCCGGCATTCCGACTTCCGGTCACCGCGAGGGTGACGTCCCTGTGTTGAGCCAAGCGGCGAACAGAGACCGCGGGAAGAGCAAGACCCTCTGTGAGCCAACCCTCCGGCCGGTCGAGTGGCAGGAAGCTCCTCGAGCCATTCCCACGGTCTCCTACGGCACGCTACGAACCCGTCGGTTCGAACGCGAGGCCGCCACGCCATACAAGTCGGACGCTCGTGCCCGGCGACGACCGGCATACGGCGTGAAACTCGTACGTATCGAACAGATCAGGCGTCCAAGTGGGTTCATGAGCGATCTGAATGCGATCAGTCTCCACAGGCACCACGTGATCAATTACCGAACAAAGAGGACGCGCCATCCATCAATGAGGTGACGGTATCCGGGAGCGCTGCGCGAGGCCGGCACTGGTGTTGAGGGCAATCCGCACCGGTGCCGGGCCGCGATGATGTTCATTCAAGCAGTCCGACCGCCCGACCTAAGGTGGCAACGGGAATGGTCACCAAAGAGCTCGCCGCTGCGGTCAGATCGGTTTGGCGCCGCCACGCCGGTGGACTCTGCCACGGCAACCGCCGATCGGTGTTCCCGGTAGGCGCTGCGCCACCGGCCCGGTATAGAGCATTACATCAACTGATGAGACACCCTCGCCCAGCACAGTTTCCAGCCAACAGTTGAGCTACCAAGCACACCGTAGGCAATGAGGAAAACGCAGCGAGACTACGACTTCGACTTCCGCTGCGGCGTAGCCACCGCCACGGAAGCTTCGTCGCGCCGGTGGGCGCCCAATGTCGTTCGCACGAACATGCGACCAACTCTTACGCCACCTTCGCAAACTGCGAGGGAGGTCCAAGAAGACCACTTCCAATCGCCCCGGACAACGCGCCTGAGCAGAGGCTATGAACGGGCAGTGCACCGCGACCAGCGTGATCACCAGAGTGATCACGCTGGTCGCGTGATCGGACCGTCCCCGCTCCTCGTCACCGGGTGCTGCGTTAGGTCAACGAGACCGCGCCGGGAGACGATTGCAAATCGTACGCATGCGGTGCCCTCCGTCGGGCGAGCCGCACCTACTGGGCAAGCATGCCAGCGTCGATAAGGTGCTCGGCACCGGTGATGTACGAGGATTCGTCCGCAGCAAGGAAGAGCACGAGATTGGAAACCTCGCCAGGCTCAGCGATCCTTCCCAATGGAATCAGTCCGAGCGCATCACCTCCCGATTCGTCGGTGGCTTCCACCATCATCGGTGTCTGGATGAACCCGGGGTGTACGGAGTTGACCCTGATGTTCTTCGGTCCGTACTCAATGGCGGTTGCCTTCGTCATTCCACGTACCGCGAACTTGCTCGCAACGTAGGCGAGGCTGGGGAATCCATAGTTCGCCGCGATTCCGGCGATGGATGAGATGTTGACGATGGCCCCGATCCCTGCCCGTTCCATGGAAGGTAGGACGGACTTCATCCCGTAGAACACACCGTCTTGATTGATCGCGCATACCTTCCGATAGTCGGCATCGCTCAGCTCTGCGGTTTGTGTGACGGGCCCGAGAATACCGGCGTTGTTGACGAGGACCGTGATCTCACCGAAGGCGCGAACGCCGTGTTCGACAACCTCGGCCCACGACTGTGGATCGGTAACATCGTGATGCAGGAAAAGAGCATTTGGCCCGAGTTCTTCGGCCAACTCTTTGCCCGCCTCATCCGACAGATCCGTCAAGATGACCTTGGCGCCCTCCTCGATGAACCTGCGGGCATGGGACGCGCCCATTCCGCGAGCCGCACCGGTCACGAGTGCAACCTTGCCGTCCAGTCTCTTCATAGGTCGATTCCTCTTCGTGAGTTTGAGATTTCGGAACGTCGATTCGGGGACGACAGTCGAGCTGGTCTCGCTGACAAAGATCGGCAGAACCACTCTGCGCGCACCTCGAATGTGACGAGCGTCGCAAATACGAGCACCGTTGTCAACGTCAACGTCAACGTCTATCAACCCACACCGCGTATCGAGAGTGTGGCCCAGTGTTGAACCAACACGGGCGGATGCCTCGCGGGGGCCGCGACTTATCCATCGCCCAATCACATCTACGCGAGGTGATCCATAGGTCATTCGTTGCGACAACCCCGGCCAGTTGCGACAACCCCCGCCAACCAAGTCAACCCAGCGAACGTGCGTCGCCTGAGCTACGTACCGACCTGCTTAGCCTGGAAACACCGATTGGGATGAGCGCCTGAGAGTGTCATAAAGGCGAAATGCCCTGCCGTAGTGGAAGAATAAGACTTCTCTAGGGTCAGATTCAGCCACACAGAAGGACATCTCGCG
>SEEV01000943.1 GCA_004211695.1 Rhodococcus sp. (in: high G+C Gram-positive bacteria) | reverse complement strand
CCGGCCTGGACCACGGAGAGGGTGTTGTTGGTGCGGTCCCGGTCGCCGTCGCTGATCCAGTTCGGCTGTTTGAGATGGATTTCGCCGATGCGAAGGGTGTCGCGTGGGGCGATGAACGGGGCGGTCGGTTCCACCGGCGTGGGCAGGTGCAGCTGGTCGAGCTGCACCGGCTCGATCGAGTAGTTCTCCGGCTCGACATAGGCATTGGTGTCGTAGTCGTAGTTCGGGAGCGGCTGGTACTCGATGTTCTGGTACTCGGCGGGCGGCTCGACCCAGTACACCGGTTCCGTGGGGGTTTCGGGCACGTAGGCGGTCTCGGGTGCTGGTGTGGGGGCGGTGGTTGCGCTGGGGGTGTCCGCGCCGGTGACACCTTCCTGGGTGCTGTCGCCGGTGACGCCGTCCTGGATCGGGTCGGCGAACGCGGGCGGGCACAGGGCGATTCCGGAGGCCAGGGCGGCGGTGATGGCTGCCAGCGCGGTGGCTGCCTGTGTGGCGCTCTGTCGGCGGTGCGGGCCTCGGGCGCGGCGGGCGGCGCGGTTGCCGGCGGTGGCGTTGCTCATTGTGTGCCTTTCGTGAGGTGGCCAGAAGGGTGGTCAGACGCGAATCGAAGGTGGATGTGCCCGTCGAGGGTGGCGTGAGATCTGTTCGGTCGGTGGGTGATGGCTGAGTCAGGGGCCGGTGATTGTCTTGACAACTTCTTCGGCTAGTCGGGTCAGCGCTGCTCGGGTGTGGGGTTGGAGCCGGGAGAGTGCAAGGCGTTCCCCGGAGGCGAACAGCGGCTCGAACGGCATGCGCGCCACGAGGGGTACTCCCAGGTCCCGGAGGGCTTCGACGGTGTCCTGTTCGACCATCGGGGCGTCCCCGGGGCCGGCGGTGATGACAACGATCGTGCGCTGGAGAACATCGGTGGTGGTCGACGCCAATTCCGTGATCATTTCTTCTGCGGCGTCGGCGGCGTCCCAGCGCAAGGGAACGGGGATAACGACGACGTCCGCTGCCCTCACTGCCCACTTCCAGGTTCCCGCGAGGGGGTTGTTGCCGGTGTCGGCGACGAGGATGTCGCGGTGCTGGGCCACGATCGCGGCCAGATGCGCCGCATGGTCTTCGCCTAGAACCGATGTCGTGTCGCCGCGGCGTCCCGCGATGATGTCCTCACCCGACGGTTGACGGGTCAGGTGCTGCGAGAGCGCTGAGGGTCGGATGGCGACATCAGGGTCGGGATGTGCTGC
>SEEV01000942.1 GCA_004211695.1 Rhodococcus sp. (in: high G+C Gram-positive bacteria) | reverse complement strand
GGTCGAGGAAACGATGCGTGCCGGTGACCGCGTCGGCGCGCAGCTGGCGCGGCGCAAGGACCGGGCCGATCGCACCGCGGACGCCCGAATCCGGGCCGCGGAGGCGGACCTGGACGCGATCCATCGCGAGAGCGGCCGGACATAGGTCCGCCGCGTCCGAGTCATCGAGTCCGGGTTCGCTGTCGCCGGCGGAAGAACCCGGGTGCGCGATGGAAGGGTCCAACGGCGAGACTCGCACCCTTATCGGAGGCATTTCGTGCGCCGGCTGTCCATGGTCGCGTAGTTCCCTGATCTGAAATATCCGGCCGATTTCGCGGCCCGGACAGGAACGTCCGCCCATGACGCAGCAGGCAGCATCCCGCGATCGTCCCCGACACCAGATATCAGCCGAACACGCGCAGCGGCTGAGGTTGAAACCGAAAGATCGGTGTGCCGGCTCTATCGACGGCGTCTGGTCGCCCCGCACACGCAACCTCAGCGAGGAACTTCCGGAGTTACTGGCAGCGTTGACGGTTCGGCTCGGCCCCATCGGGCGGGTCGTCTACGACCCCGCGGGGCTGGGCCGCGGTGCCCGGGCGGTGGGTCGCGGCGGGGCACCCGGGTCCGGCTCGACGCGTACCCCTTCGAGCCGTTCAACACGATGTATGTCCTCGGTGTCGACGGCAGCAGGATCGTCCTGCAGGTAACACCGCCGAGCGTCGCTGTCGGCTCCGAGCAAGTCGGGTCTGACGGCGCCCGGGAGTGCACCGAACCCGTCGACCGACAGGTGCGTGGGTGGCGCGCTCGGTCGGGCGGGAGCACGGTCGCGATTTGTACGCAGGCGCCACCGGGCGGGGTACCCCTGCACGTAGGATGAGGTTATCGGAGGAATTTTCGCACACGAACGTCCATGATCGTGTCACCGCCGGTAATGACAGTGGCCGCCACGCGGTCACGGCGGGAGCGTCGTCATGACGCTACAACACGACCGAACCCCACCCATAGCTACCGATGCACGTGATGATGCGGCAGCCGTCTGAGCGGCCGGCAGGAGCGTTGACGATGGAACACGAGACGAAGCCCACAGACTCCGGGCGCGGCCTGGGCCTGTTCCACCCGACCTCCGACGGCGCACAACCCTTCGACGAGCCCACCCGGACCCCGCGACTGCTGCTCCGCGCGCGCGACGACCATTCGGCCGGCGTGGACGGGGCATGGTGGCCACGAACCACCAACCTGACCACCGAACTTCA
>SEEV01000941.1 GCA_004211695.1 Rhodococcus sp. (in: high G+C Gram-positive bacteria) | reverse complement strand
ACTCCCCCAGCCATCGAGGCCGACGGGCTCGTGAAGCTCTTCGGCCGTCAGCGCGCCGTCGACGGCGTGAGCCTGTCCGTTCCGACCGGGTCGGTGTACGGAGTGCTCGGCCCGAACGGTGCCGGCAAGACCACCACGGTGCGGATGCTCGCGACGTTGTTGCGTCCGCACGGCGGCGAGGCCCGAATCTTCGGCCACGACGTGGTGCGCGAACCGAATGCGGTGCGCTCACTGGTCGGTGTGACGGGCCAGTACGCGTCGGTCGACGAGGACCTGTCGGCGGTCGAGAATCTGGTGATCTTCGCCCGGCTGCTCGGGCTCAGCCGGGGTGACGCCCGCCGCAAGTGCACCGAACTGCTCGAGGAGTTCGACCTGACGGAGGCGGCGACGAAGCCGCTGAAGAACTTCTCCGGCGGCATGCGGCGACGACTCGACCTGGCGGCGAGCCTGATCGCGCACCCGCCGCTGTTGTTCCTCGACGAGCCGACGACGGGTCTGGACCCTCGGACGCGCGCCCAGATGTGGGACACCATTCGCCGACTCGTGGCGGAGGGGTCGACGGTGCTGCTGACCACGCAGTACCTCGACGAGGCGGATCAGCTGGCCGATCGGATCGCCGTCATCGACCGCGGAAAGGTGATCGCGGACGGCACGGCCGACGAACTGAAGGCGTCGGTCGGCGTCTCGTCGCTGCAGCTGACCCTGGTCGATCGTGCGCAGACCGACGACGCGCGTGCGGTCATCGCCCACACGCTCGGTGTGGAGGTGGCGATCACGCCGGAGATCGGCCGTCTCACCGCGCCGATGACCGACCCCTCGCTGACCGTGGAACTGCTGATCCGCCTGCGCGACCACGGGATCGCCGTCGACGAGATCACCGTCCAGAAGCCGAGTCTCGACGAGGTCTTCCTCACCATCACCGGCCACGGCGCAGACGCCGCAGAGGCCGACACCGAACGGAGCGTCGCATGACCACCACCCTCGAATCCCGCGCTCACGCGGGACCGCAGCCGATTCCGGAGGCCCGCAACCGGATCAGCCTCGAGCAGTCCGTCGCCAACACGCTGACCATGGCGTACCGGGGACTGCTCAAGATCAAGCACAACCCGGAGCAGCTGTTCGACGTCGTCGTCCAGCCGATCATCTTCACGTTGATGTTCACGTACATCTTCGGTGGCGCCATCTCCGGCGACGTGGCGTCGTATCTGCCGATCATCATCCCGGGCATCCTGGT
>SEEV01000940.1 GCA_004211695.1 Rhodococcus sp. (in: high G+C Gram-positive bacteria) | reverse complement strand
GCCTCGGGAACGCTGCGCGGGAACGCTCTCGGATCTACTGCCCAGGTGGTGTCGTCGATCTGTGTCCAAGGTGCGGGGAGTGAGACCTGTTCGACGAGTCCGAGCTCGATGTCGTTGTCGCCGACGAATACCGCCAGTAGGTCCGGCAGAGCGATACTCGTGGACCTGCAGTGGTGCGCGAGGTGTCGCAATGCGATGTCGACGTGGGTGGTGGTGAGGGGATCAGCGGCGGCCGTGAGTGCTTGTTCCGCCTGGATCGCGGTTTCGGCGGGTAGGGCGATGCGCTCGCCGCGGCGGCGGCGATGTTGTTGCTTGCGGCGACGAAGAGTGAGATGCCCGGTGAGTCCAGCTGCGGCAACCGCTGAGATTCCGAGACCGATGAACACGACGTCGGATGAGCCGTCCTCGGTATCGGTCTCTGCCGGCGCGTCATTGGTGAGGAGGTCGGCAGGCATTTGAGGCTCGACGGGGTCGAGTTGCCAGTTGGGGGCGACATCCACAGGTGCGGGTGCAGCGGCGGGCGCCGGAGCGGGAGCCGGAGCAGCTTCCGGGGCCGGAGCGGGAGCCGGAACAGCATCGGCCGGCGGCACCAAGGCCGGCGCCGGCGTAGCGTCAGCCGCCGCGGAGGCGGCGGTGGGCATGATCAATTGCTGGCCGACCGTGATCAGCTCGCCGGCCGGGGTGCCGTCGGGAGTTGTGATCTCCTTGAAACGCAAAGGATCGCCGAGCTCGCGCTCGGCGATATCCCACAGAGTGTCGCCCTGCTTGACCGTATAGGCGCCGCGTATCACCTCGGGCTGGGATGCGGGCAGCTGCAGGGACAACCCTTCGGCCAGAAACCCTGGCTCGGGGACGGCAGTCCGGTTGAGGTCCAGGATCTCGGTGTAGCGGCGGCCCTCTCCGAGATGCTGCTGGGCCAATCCCCACAGGGTGTCTCCGCGCACGGTCGTCACTGTCGGCCCCGCCGGTTGTACCGCCACCCGGGTAGCCCGCGGATCCACCTGTGTCTGCGGTGAGGCGTTCGGATCTTCCTGCTGCGAGTGCGGCGCGTACGGAGACGTGCTTCCCACGTCCGCAGGCTGGGTCAGGACGGGTGCGGCGGTGGCGGTTCCGGCGGTCAGGAGCAAGAGGGCGCCGCTGACGAGGAACGTCGCCGTCCGCTGTTGTGAGCGAAGAAGGCGCAGCTTCGGCGCTTTGACGCCACGCAGTGTCGCCGCGAGTTCGAGCAGAATCG
>SEEV01000939.1 GCA_004211695.1 Rhodococcus sp. (in: high G+C Gram-positive bacteria) | reverse complement strand
TGGGTGGTGCGGTACGCGGTGAGCTGCACCCGGCGGAGCTGGTCCGCGGTCTGGAAAGCGGCACAGTTGGCGACATAGCTGCTGATCGCGAGCTGCTGAACGTAGGCGGACAGCATCTGCTGGCTGTGCGCGACGTACCGAGTCGGGGTCAGGGCCCGCACGAGCAGGGTCAGTGCCTCATCCGAAAGCGTCTCGTCGGAGCCTTCGCCGTCGAACTGCGCGATCAAACCCTCGACGTACGTCTCCTGATCGTCCTGGTCGGCAACATAACTGCCGTAGGTGACGGTATCGGGATCCCGGAAGCTGTCCCAGTCGGCGACCGCCAATTTCATCGAGTCGCGGTGCTCACGCAGCCACACGTTTCCGTGAACGTCTGGTCCCATTTCGAGCGGCACGGGCCCGGTGGTGTGGTTCATGTTGTGCGTGAGCACTTCGTACTCGGTGGGCCGCCGCCCGAGGTTGCCGAACGCACTCCAGGTCTTGAGCCCGCGCGCACGGGACCGCGGTGTCTTGTTGGTCATGACTTCTCCTGTCCCGAGTTCTCGAAGAACCAGACGTATTCATCGGTGCGAGTCTTGAGGCGCCCTTTGAACGAGGGCATGTCGATTTCGAGCGCGGCCAGCTGATAGCTCTGGCCGAAGTGCTGTTCCAGGCTCGACTGCGTCAGGCGGCACGCTCCGCGTGTGTGGATGCGGACGTAGTCCTCGCGGTCGAGTACCAGCACGTCCTGTCCAGGGTTGTCCTCCTCGATCGCATCGATCACCGCCTCGGCCAGGTTTCCGGCCCGGATGACCGGACCCACAAGGTCGGGGGACGACTCGTCCGAGGCATCCATGTCGACAATGGTCATGATTGTGAACTCCTACGGTCAGTGTTGCGCCTGAACCGGCGACTTGAGGCGAACTTGAATGACACCATCCACAATTCGGACGTCGTGCTTGTGCAGACAGGTGTCTCGGGGATTGACCCCGGCACCAGATAGCGCGTCGAACTGCCACTCGTGTGCGCGGCAGGTCACGACACCGTTCTCGAATTCCCCCTCGACCAGCGAGATGCTCTGGTGTGGGCAGATTCCGTCGTACGCGCGGACCTCACCGTTCACCTTCACCAGGAGCACCTCGTCGTCTCCGACGTCGAACGATTCCATCTCGTCGTCCCACAGTTCGTCCTCGGCGACCAGGTCGACGAAGTCGTTGCCGGGCTCGTCAGCCATCGGAACCCACCTGCTCTCGGAAGC
>SEEV01000393.1 GCA_004211695.1 Rhodococcus sp. (in: high G+C Gram-positive bacteria) | reverse complement strand
CTGGTGCTCGTAGGCGTCCGCGGCGCGGCCGGTGCGCCCGACCAGCGGGGCGACGGCGTCGATGACGGCGGGATCGTGCGAGGCCACCATCGGGTACCCGGATCCGTCCATGAGGATCCGGAGGCAGCGCTGATAGGACGCGTCCACGGCGGCGCGGTCCTGGAAGGCCACGGACTCGGGTTCCCGATACGCCCCCTTGCAGAGCCGGACCCTCGAACCGGGGCCGGCGAGGGCACGGCAGTCGTCCTCGGTGCGGCGCAGATACGACTGCACCACCGCACCGAGCCAGGGGTAGTCGCGGCGAAGTTCCCGCACGATCGCCAGCGTCGAATCGGTGGTGGCGTGATCCTCCGCGTCCACGGTCACCCACACCCCCGCCGCTTCCGCTGCGGCGCAGATCGTGCGGGCGTTGTCGGTGGCGACCCGGCGGCCGTCGCCGGCGAGCGCCTGCCCCAGCGCCGACAGCTTCATCGACACCTCGAGCCGGCGAACACCCGATTTCCCTTCCGCCGCTTCGGGAAGTGCACCGAGGTCGGCGACGAGCGCCAGGTACTCGTCCACCGTCGCCTGCGCCCCCGCCGCGTCACGCGTGTCCTCCCCGAGGAAGTCGATGGACACCGACCGGCCCGAATCGAGGATCTCCCGGACCGACGACAGCACCGCTTCCCGGCTCTCCCCGGCGATGAAGCGGTCGACGAGTTTCCGCGTGACGGGGGCACCCGTGACCGCGCGTTTGACGCGGGACGACCGGGCCGCCGCGAGGATCGCCGGACGCAGCGGATTCGCCAGTACGGTGGGCGCTTTCATTCCGTCCCCATGTGCGGATAGCGGTAGTCGGTGGCGGGGACGAACGTCTCCTTGATGGTGCGGGCCGACACCCACCGCAGCAGGTTGAGCTTGGACCCGGCCTTGTCGTTGGTGCCCGACGCGCGGGCCCCGCCGAACGGCTGCTGCCCGACGACAGCCCCGGTCGGCTTGTCGTTGACGTAGAAGTTTCCGGCGGTGAACCGGAGGGCCGACGTGGCCTGCTCGACGGCCTGGCGGTCGTCGGCGATCACCGCACCGGTCAGCGCGTAGGGGGCCGCGGAGTCGACACGGGCGAGCACGTCGGCGAACGCGTTCGGCGCCGAGTCGTCGTACACGTGCACCGTGAGGATCGGACCGAAGTACTCGGTGGTCATCGCCTCGTCGGTGGGGTCGTCGGCCAGGAGGACGGTGGGCCGGACGAAGTAGCCGACACTGTCGTCGTACTTGCCGCCGACGGCGATCTCGAGGCCCGCGGTGCTGCGGGCCCGTTCGATGGCCGCGACGTTCTTCTCGTACGCTCGCCGGTCGATGAGGGCCCCGCCGAAATTCTCCAGGTCGGTCACGTCACCGTAGGTGAGAGCGTCGACTTCCGCGGTGAACGTGTCGCGCATCCTCCGCCACAGCGATTTCGGAACGTAGGCGCGGGAGGCGGCCGAACATTTCTGACCCTGGTATTCGAATGCGCCGCGGATCAGCGCGGTCCGCAGCACGTCCTCGTCGGCCGAGGCGTGCGCGACCACGAAGTCCTTGCCACCGGTCTCCCCCACCAACCGGGGATAGCCGGCGTACTTCCCGATGTTCGCGCCCACCTCGCTCCACAGATGCTGGAACGTGCGGGTCGACCCCGTGAAGTGGATACCGGCGAGGCGGGGGTCGCTCAGGAGGACCTCCGACACCGCCTGCCCGCTGCCGGTGAGCAGGTTGATAACCCCTGGGGGCAGCCCCGCCGCCTCGAGCAGTTTCATCGTCCAGTACGCGGCAACGGTCTGCGTCGACGACGGCTTCCAGATCACCGTGTTGCCCATCAGCGCCGGTGCGGTCGGCAGATTGCCCGCGATCGCGCTGAAGTTGAACGGGGTGATCGCGTAGACGAAGCCCTCGAGCGGCCGGTACTCGAGCCTGTTCCACACCCCGGGTGACGAGATCGGCTGGTCGGCGAGGATCTGCCGCGCGAAGTGAACGTTGAAGCGCCAGAAGTCGATCAGCTCGCACGGCGCGTCGATCTCCGCCTGCTGCACCGACTTCGACTGGCCGAGCATCGTCGCCGCGGCGACCGTTTCGCGCCACGGCCCGGACAGCAGGTCGGCGGCCCGCAGGATCACGGCGGCCCGGTCGTCGAACGAGAGCGCCCGCCAGTGCGGTGCCGCCGCCGAGGCGGCCTCGACGGCCGCCGACGCGTCGTCGTGGGTGGCGCTGCGCAGCGTGCCGAGCACGGCGGAGTGCCGGTGGGGTTGGACCACGTCGATGCGGTCGCCGTTGCCGTGCCGGTGTTTCCCCCCGATCACGTGCGGGATGTCGACGGGATTGCCGGCGATGTCGGTGAGTGCGGATTGCACTCGGGAACGTTCGGGACTGCCTGGCGCGTACGTGTGGACCGGCTCGTTGGTGGGCACCGGAACCTGGGTGATGGCGTCCATGCTGCCTGCCTCCTGCCCTCAGATCGTGAGGAACTGTGACCGGGAACCGCGGGTGGACGGGGACACCCGTCCGAACGGAACCCTCGAGCCCAGGTTAGCGCTGTACGGGGGTACTCATCCGGTTTTGACGCGGCGACGGGCTGGCTACCATCGGCACATGGCCGAACGGAACCGCGTGTCACCCCGGTCCGACATCGTCGCGATTCCACTCCGCGGCCGGTTCATGGGCAATCGTGGCTGCCTGCACCGCGGGCACACGGTGGTGCGCAATCATTCCGGCAAACGGTGGATCATCTGCGTCACCGACTACCCGGCCCGCACGGTCCCGCAGTGGAGCGAAGGCCATTACACGGTGCTGTTCTTCCACGACGAGGCGGTGGCGCTCGCCGCCGGGCACCGGCCGTGCGCCCTGTGCCGGCGCGAGCGGTACAACGACTTTCGCGCCGCCTGGCAGGCGGCACACGGGGGCGGGCTGCCGAGCGCGGACGAGATGGACGCCCGGCTGCACGGGGAACGACTCGACGCCTCCCACCAGCACACCCACGAGGCCGCGTGGTCGTCGTTGCCCCGCGGCACCTTCACGCTCGTCGACGGCGGCCCCGCCCTCGTGCTGGGTGAGACCGTCGTCCCGTGGTCGGAAGGCGGCTACGCGGCACCGTCGACGCGTCCGGCCTCCGGGACCGCCACCGTCCTGACACCGCCGGCCACCGTCGCCGTGCTCGCGGCCGGCTACCGTCCGGACATCGCCTAGGAATTTCACCTAGGTCGCCTCTACACGTCGCGTGCGTTCGAGACGAGTTGGTGGACGTCCTGGTCGGTGGCGCCGAGTCCGAAGCTGATGATGCGTTCGGGGCGGATGCGGATGGTCGGGCCGCCGAGTCCGTCGGCCTGCGCGGCCTCTGCGTCGAGGGCCTCGGCGCGCCCGCGGATTTCGACGCACCGGACCCGCCACGGGTCGACGGAGGGCACGTCGTCCACGACGAACGCCACCTTCCCGTTGTCGGCGACGTTGCGGAACTTCCGGCTCGCCGCCATGTTGTAGCCCTGGATGTCGATCGTGGACGTGTCGGCGTTGTAGTGGAAGCCGACGGGACTGACCTGCAAGGTTCCGCTCGGTTGCACCGTCGCGAGCCGGCCGAGGCGTTGTGATGCCAGGTACTCGAGTTCCTGCTGGGTGAAGGACATGGGATCACGCTAAGACCTCGAGTGCGCTCGAGGTCAAGGGTTCGGGGCGCTTCTCAGCCCAGATCGTCGAGAGCGCGCCGAGCCTCCTCGACCCGCCGCTCCGCTGTATCGAGATCGCGTTCTCCCCGGTGCACGACCTCCGCGGACGCCTTCTCGGCATTCCGGGTGAACTGCCGCTCCTGTTCGGCGTGGTCGAGTTCGGCGCGCAATTCCTCGATCCGGTGGTCGATCTCGGTCAGCGTGGATCGTGCCTGCTCCAGCTCCGCGGTCGCCTCGTGCAGCGCGGCGCGGGCCTCGTCGGCGTTTCCCGTGGCGTCCGCCAGTTCCGCCGCGGCGGCCGTGCGTTCGGCGTCGCGGTCGCGCTCCGCCGACTTCTTCTTCGACTTCTCGGCCGGGGGCGTGGGAGCGGGTTCGGGCTTCGCACCCTTCTTCATGGTCTTTCCCCGGACGACGGCGAGTCCGGCCGGACCGAAACCGCTGTAGGTCGCCGCCGTCACCACCCGGCCACGCCGCACCTGTTCGGCGGTCTCGGCATCGGCGAGGGCGGCGTGCAACGTCTGACCGACATCGCGCAGCGCGTCCTCCCCGACGGTCCGGCCGCGCTCGGCTGCGAGTTCACCGGCCTTGCGCGCCAACGCGCGGACCACCTGCTGCCGTTGCGTCGTCAGCCGCCGAAGGTCCGGGCCGGACAGGTGCCGTTGCGCGTCACGGAGGGCGTCACCGAGGGCGAGGAGCGCACCGACCTCGTCGGGCAGCTCACGGGCGAGCAGGTTGACGAGCCAGCCGACGACCGTCGGCTTCCGCAGTTTCCCGATCTCGGTGGCCAGCGCCCGGTCCTTGCTCTCCCGCGCCGCGCTCACCTGCGCGGTGCGGGCCTCGACGAACTCGCCGGGGTCGAGGCCGTACAGCTCGTCGGCGACGTCGTCGAGGGTCACCGCACAATCCTGACACCGAGTCGGACAGCACCGGGCCGACTCGGGTCAGACCAGTCGTTCCGCCGCGGCCGCGATCCGTTCGTCACTGGCCGTGAGGGCGATGCGCACGTGTGTGCCACCACCGGGCCCGTAGAACTCCCCGGGTGCCACGAGAATGCCGCGTTCGGCGAACCATTCGACGGTGTCCCGGCAGGCTTCGCCGCGGGTGGCCCACAGGTACAGGCCGGCTTCGGAGTTGTCGATGGTGAATCCGGCGCCCCGCACGGCGGCGAGGAGGATCTCGCGGCGGCGGCGGTACCGCTCACGCTGCTCGTTCTCGTGGTTGTCGTCGCTCAGCGCGGCGGTCATCGCCGACTGGATCGGCAACGGCACCATCATGCCCGCGTGCTTGCGGACCTCGAGGAGTTCGGCCACCAACGCCGGGTCACCGGTGACGAATCCCGCACGGTAGCTCGCGAGATTGGACGTCTTGGACAGCGAGTGCACCGCGAGGAGCCCGGTGAGGTCGCCGTCGTTCACCCGCTCGTCGAGGATCGAGAGCGCCTCGCCCTCCCAGGTCAACCCGAGGTAGCACTCGTCGGAGGCGACGATGGCGCCACGTTGTCGCGCCCAGTCGACCACCTTGCGCAGATGCTCGAGCCCGAGCACCTTGCCGGTGGGGTTGGACGGCGAGTTCACGAAGATCAGCGACGCGCCCTCGGGCCCGAGCCGGTTGAGGCCGTCGGCGCGGATCACCCGCGCCCCGGCGAGCAGCGCACCCACCTCGTACGTGGGGTACGCCAACTCCGGAATGACGACGAGGTCCTCGGCACCGAGCCCGAGAAGGCGTGGCAGCCAGGCGATGAGCTCCTTGGTGCCGATCGCGGGCAGCACCGCCGCCGGATCGATTCCGGTGATCCCGAAGCGGCGGCGCAGGGCCTCGACCGCCGCGTTACGCAGTTCGTCCGTGCCGTGCGTCGTCGGATATCCCGGCACCGCGGCGACCGCGGTCAGCGCCTCCTGGATGATCGGCGCGACAGGATCGACCGGGGTCCCCACCGACAGGTTGACGATGCCGCCCGGGTGCGCGAAGGCCTTCGCCTTCGCCGACTCGAGTGAGTCCCACGGAAAGTCGGGAAGAGCTTTGGCTACCGAGATACGAGGCACATCTAGTCCTCGCCCATGGGGGGCAGAGCCTTGATGAACGGCGGGTCGTAGTCGACCTTGCCCAGCTTCGCCGCGCCGCCGGGAGAACCGAGGTCGTCGAAGAAGTCGACGTTCGCGGCGATGTAGCCGTTCCACTGGTCCGGGACGTCGTCTTCGTAGAAGATGGCTTCGACGGGGCAGACGGGTTCACAGGCGCCGCAGTCCACGCATTCGTCCGGATGGATGTAGAGCATCCGTCCGCCCTCGTAGATGCAGTCGACAGGGCATTCCTCGATACACGCCTTGTC
>SEEV01000392.1 GCA_004211695.1 Rhodococcus sp. (in: high G+C Gram-positive bacteria) | reverse complement strand
ACGAGTGCTGTGGAACTGAGGAGAGCAATGTCCGAACCAGCCAACGAACGTACGGGATTCCATCGAGTCCTTCTCAAACTCGGCGGAGAAATGTTCGGTGGTGGCAAGGTCGGCCTCGATCCCGACGTGGTGACCAAGGTCGCGGAACAGATCGCCGGAGTCGTGCGATCTGGGGTGCAGGTGGCGGTCGTCATCGGCGGCGGCAACTTCTTCCGTGGTGCGGAACTGCAGCAGCGAGGCTTGGACCGCGCGCGTTCCGACTACATGGGCATGCTCGGCACCGTCATGAATTGCCTTGCTCTGCAGGACTTCCTGGAGAAAGAGGGAATCGACAGCCGCGTCCAGACGGCGATCACCATGGGGCAGGTCGCGGAGCCCTACATTCCGCTGCGCGCGCAGCGTCACCTCGAGAAGGGGCGCGTGGTGATCTTCGGCGCCGGCATGGGCATGCCCTACTTCTCGACCGACACCACGGCGGCGCAGCGCGCTCTCGAGATCGGCGCCGAGGTGGTGCTGATGGCCAAGGCCGTCGACGGCGTGTTCACCGCCGACCCGAACCTCGACCCGGACGCCACGATGTACACGCAGATCACTCACCGTGAGGTCATCGAACAGGGGCTGAAGGTGGCCGACGCGACCGCGTTCAGTCTGTGTATGGACAACGAGATGCCGATCATGGTGTTCAATCTGCTGACCGAGGGGAATATCGCGCGGGCGGTGTCCGGTGAGAAGATCGGAACGCTCGTCAAGTCATGACAGGCTGGGCACAGGGTTTTCTCGAAACAGAGGCAGTGACGAATCGATGCAGAACGACATGGAGGAACAGCCGTGATTGATGAAGCTCTCTTCGAAGCCGAGGAGAAGATGGAGAAGGCTGTCACGGTGGCCAAGGACGATCTCGGCTCGATCCGCACGGGCCGCGCGAATCCCGGCATGTTCAACCGCATCGGCATCGACTACTACGGCGCCTTCACCCCGATCACCCAGCTCGCCAGCATCAACGTGCCGGAAGCGCGTCTCGTCGTGGTCAAGCCGTACGAGGCCTCGCAGCTCGGCGCCATCGAGACGGCGATCCGGAACTCCGACCTGGGCGTGAACCCGTCCAACGACGGAAACCTGATCCGCATCTCCGTGCCGCAGCTCACCGAGGAGCGCCGCCGTGAACTGGTCAAGCAGGCCAAGTCCAAGGGCGAGGACGCGAAGGTGTCGGTGCGCAACGTGCGCCGCAAGGCGATGGACGAGCTGTCCCGGATCCAGAAGGACGGCGAGGCCGGCGAGGACGAGGTGGGGCGCGCCGAGAAGGAACTCGACAAGACGACCGCCCGGTACGTCGCGCAGGTCGACGAGCTGGTGAAGCACAAGGAAGCCGAGTTACTGGAAGTTTAGTCACGAGACGAGGAGTGGATCGGGGACAGTGACCGTGCCAGCAGAACACGGAACCCCAGGGGGACCCACATCCGAGGGCGACCCCTCGGGACCGGTCTCCGAGGGGAAGCCCGCGCCGGAGGCGGCACCGGCCGCGAAGTCGAAGGCCGGGCGAAACCTCCCCGCGGCGATCGGTGTGGGCGTCGGTCTCGGCGTCGCACTGATCCTGATCCTCGTCTACGTGCCCCTGGTGTGGATCGGGGTGGTGGCGGTCGCGATGGCCGTGGCCACGTGGGAGGTCACGAAGCGGCTCCGCGAGGCCGGTATCAGCGCCCCCCGGATCCCGCTGCTCGCCGGGGGTCAGGCGATCCTGTGGCTCGGGTGGCCGTTCGGCCCGGTCGGGGTGCTCAGCGCCTTCGCGGGAACGGTACTGGTCTGCATGGTCTGGCGTCTGTTCGACCACGGGCTGAAGGCGACGCCGCAGAACTTCCTCCGCGACACCGCGATCACCGTGTTCGTGGCCTCGTGGATCCCACTGCTGGCGTCGTTCGCCGTCCTGATGGTGTTGCAGGACGACGGCGCCGGACGGGTGTTGTGCCTGATGATCGGCGTGGTCTGCTCCGATGTGGGTGGCTACGCGGCGGGTGTGCTGTTCGGCAAGCATCCGATGGTCCCGGCGATCAGCCCCAAGAAGTCGTGGGAAGGGTTTTTCGGTTCGCTGCTGTTCTGCGTCATCGGCAGCCTGCTCACCGTCACCCTGATTCTCGACGAGAATTCGATGATCGGTGTGCTCCTCGGCGTCGTCCTGGTGGTCACGGCCACGCTCGGCGATCTCATCGAATCCCAGGTCAAGCGGGAGCTTCGCATCAAGGACATGGGGACGCTGCTTCCCGGTCACGGCGGGATCATGGACCGTCTGGATTCCCTGCTGCCGTCGGCGTTCGTGGCGTGGCTGGTGCTCACGGTCCTCGTGTGATCGCCCGGCCGTGACCATTCCCAGCCCGAACATCTGGCACTGGCCGGAGCTGTACGAGATCGAGAATCGTGCCCAGGACGTGGACGGCGCGATTTTCCGGCACCTGCGCGGGGCCGTGAACTGGACGGGCGGCACCGTCGCCGACGTGGGCTGCGGTTCGGGGTTCCATCTCCCGGTCTTCGCCGAGTCCGCAGCCACGGTCTACGGAGTCGAGCCGCATCCGCCGCTGGTGGAACGTGCCCGCACCCGGGTGGGGGAGCTGCCGAACGTCCGCGTGATCGAAGGCTCGGCGGAGGGCATGCCCCTGGGCGACGCGAGCGTGGACGTCGTGCATGCGCGGACGGCCTACTTCTTCGGTCCCGGCTGCGGCCGCGGAATCCGCGAGGCCATGCGTGTGCTGCGCCCCGGCGGCGCGCTCGTCGTGGTCGATCTCGACGCGACGGCCCACCCGTACGGCGAGTGGATGCGCGCCGACCTGCCGCAGTACCACCCGCCGGCCGTCGAGGCCTTCTTCGCGGCGCAGGGGTTCGACCTGGTGCGCGTGGAGACGCGATGGCGATTCCCGGACCGGGAGTCGCTGCGCGGAGTCCTCGGCATCGAGTTCAGCAAGAAGACGGCATCGAAGGCGTTCGCCCAGACACCCGGCGTGGCTCTCGACGTGCGCTACCGCGTTCACGTCCGCCGAAAGCCCGCCGGTCTCGAGATCGTCTGACGCAGCGCTACTGCCGCGGCGCGATGTGGAAGAGCTTCGCGAGGGCGTTGATCTTCTTGGCCTTCGCGAGCTTGGGGAGGTCGCTGCCGTCCCGCACCCGGGAGCCGTCCTCACCGAGATCCGCGATCACGTCCCGCGCCCACTCGGCCTCGGCCGGGGACGGGCTGAGGGCGTCGTTGACCGGTGCGGTCTGCGCGATCGTCATGCACAGCTTGCCGCTCATCCCCATCGACAGGGTGAGCGCCGACGCGCGGACCAGGGCGTCGACGTCGGTGCCGAGGGTGGGACCGTCGATCGGCGGCGCGATCCGGGCGGCGCGGCTGGCGATCGTCAGCCGAGACCGGGGATAGGCCATCGCCAGCGGTGAATCGTCCATTCCGGTGTCGCGGCGGAAGTCGCCGCTGCCGAACGCGAGGCGGAACGTGGCCTCGGTCCGGGCGATCTCGGGTGCGGCCTCGAGCCCCATGGCGGATTCGACGAGGGCGAGCACCTTGGTGCCCTCCGGGAGCCGCTCGGCGGTGGCGTCGACCTGCATCCCGCTCTCGGTCTTGGCGAGCATGACGCCTTTGAGACCCGGGACACCGTTCAGGGCTGCCAGATCGTCCGCCCAGTAGGGTGTGGTGGCGTCGTTGATCCGCACCCACGCGCGGCGGTTCTCGCCGAGCCAGGCGACGACGTCGGCGCGGGCCCGGGGTTTGCGATCGGGAGTGACGGCGTCCTCGAGGTCGAGGATCACCGCATCGGCGGCGCTTGCATGTGCCGCCTCGAACCCGTCGGGCTTGCCGGCGGGTACCAGCAGCCAGGATCGTGCTTGCTCAGCCGCGATGCGCGGTGCCACAGTCGTCTCCATGTCGGCCTTCACAGTTGTGCCGTTCCGGTGATATCCACGACATCGATTCTGCTCGCACGGCGTCCCTGCTATCCACTTGCGTAACTATTGTTCAGTTAGAAATTACTGTTCAGACGCCGCTGACGGTTCGCCGCCCGTCGGATCTGGATGATGCGGACACCGCCCGCCAGACCCATGATCACCGCGCCGGCGATGGCCGCGAACAACAGTGTGACACCCAGAGGAAGGGTGAAATCCCAGCCGAACAGTTCGAGGGTCACGCTGTCGAGGTTCTGCAGGATGAACACGAGAAGCAGTACCAGAACGATGATTCCGATCACCAGACCGGTCCATGTGGCACCCACCCGCGTGTGCTTGATGCCCTTGCGGCGTGCGACGTCGGGATGTTCGGTTCCCGCGGGCGAGGTGTCGGGGTGCGGCGGGTCGGTGGGGACCGGTCCGGTGCCGGGACCACGGCCGGCCGGAACGTCCGGAGGGAAGTTCGTGGGGTCGTCCGGTGTTGTCGCCATGAATTGATCTTCACCCACCTGGACGGGTTCCGCAGGCGCATCGAAGGCCGAAACGACGTCGATCAGGCATCCGCACGACAACGACCCCTGAATCAATGGGACAATGGAGAAACTATGGCTGTCTCGCTTCCCCTTGTTTTCACCGCGCCCCGGCGTGGGATGCCCCCTCGGCATCTCGCGGACCTCGACTCCGCCGAGCGGCGGGAGGCCGTCAAGGAGCTGGGTCTGCCCGGGTTCCGGGCCGACCAGCTGGCGCGGCAGTACTACGCGCGGCTCGAGGCGGACCCGGAGAAGATGACCGATCTGCCCGCCGCCGTGCGCGAGCAGGTGGGGTCCGCCCTCTTCCCGACACTGCTCACTCCCGTCAAGCATCTGGCGTGCGACAACGGAGACACCCGCAAGACGCTGTGGAAGGCGAACGACGGAACGCTGCTCGAAAGCGTCCTGATGCGCTACCCGGACCGCGCCACACTGTGCATCTCCAGTCAGGCGGGGTGCGGAATGGCGTGCCCGTTCTGCGCGACCGGGCAGGGCGGGCTGCAGCGCAACCTGTCGACCGCCGAGATCGTCGACCAGGTGCGTGCCGCCGCGGCCGCTCTGCGTGACGGTGACGTCCACGGCGGTCCGGGCCGGTTGTCGAACGTGGTGTTCATGGGCATGGGGGAGCCGCTCGCCAATTACAAGCGGGTGGTCGCCGCCGTGCGTCGCATCACCTCGCCCGCCCCGGACGGACTCGGGTTGTCGCAACGCTCCGTGACGGTGTCGACGGTGGGTCTGGCGCCCGCGATCCGCAAGCTCGCAGACGAGGACCTCAGCGTGACGCTGGCCGTGTCGCTGCACACCCCGGACGACGAACTCCGCGACACCCTGGTCCCCGTCAACAATCGCTGGTCGGTGGCGGAGGTCCTCGACGCCGCCCGCTACTACGCGGACAAGTCCGGACGTCGGGTCTCTATCGAGTACGCGCTGATCCGGGACGTGAACGATCAGCCGTGGCGCGCCGATCTGCTGGGCAAGAAACTCCGCAAGGCGCTCGGGCCGCTCGTGCACGTCAACCTGATCCCGCTGAACCCCACCCCGGGCAGCGAGTGGGACGCGAGCCCGAAGCCGGTGGAGAAGGAATTCGTCCGGCGCGTGCTGGCGCAGGGCGTGTCCTGCACCGTGCGTGACACCCGCGGCCAGGAGATCGCGGCTGCCTGCGGTCAGCTGGCCGCCGAGAACTGAGCTCCCGCGCAGCCGCCGAAACGGCGAAACCCCTCGTCCCCGAGTGATCGGGACGAGGGGTTTGTTCGCGGTCCGGTGTTACCGGGGCTTGCGCCGCAGGACGATGTCGCGCACGAGGATGAGGATCATCACAGCTGCGCAGCCGATCAGCCACAGGTCCTCGACCAGGCCCCTGTGGTTTCCGATGATCATGAGCACCAGGAAGATGGCGAAGAACCATCCGAAGAAGCGGAACGTCTTCGGTGCCTCACCGCTCCAGCCCCATGCTGCCGACGGGACCTCCGCGGTGTCGATGTGTGCGGCCACGATGGGGTCGCTGGACGAGGGCTCCAACTGGGTACCGGCCACGATCGATCCTCCTGC
>SEEV01000061.1 GCA_004211695.1 Rhodococcus sp. (in: high G+C Gram-positive bacteria) | reverse complement strand
ATGACATAATCGTACTACTGAACATGTCACATGCCCTTCGCGACACGCCGTGGACGTTCC
The DNA here is from genome assembly GCA_004211695.1 of Rhodococcus sp. (in: high G+C Gram-positive bacteria). Taxonomy (GTDB): domain Bacteria; phylum Actinomycetota; class Actinomycetes; order Mycobacteriales; family Mycobacteriaceae; genus Rhodococcus_F. Next base: position 23,994 of record SEEV01000061.1, on the reverse strand, counting down.
AGCCGCCGATAGGTCAGCGTGACATCGAAGCAGAAGTTGCCCATTGCGTTGGGGGCGTAATCTCGCCGGCGCTGGCCAATCTCGTCGCCCACCGGCTCGATCGCAGGCTGACGGGACTCGCACGGGCCCATCACGCCGGGTACACCAGGTATGCCGACGACCTCGCGTTCTCCGGCTCGGATCTCGCGGTGGATCGACTGATCCACGCCGCCGGCGGGATCGTGGCGGACGAAGGTTTCTCCGTGCACCCGGGGAAGACCCGGGTCATGCGCGCGCACCGACGCCAGCACCTGGCCGGGCTGGTGGTGAACACCCGCCCGCAGACGGCGCGAGCCGACTTCGACGACCTGAAAGCGCTGCTCTTCAATTGCGTACGCTACGGGCCCGAATCGCAGAATCGTGACGGCAGACCGCATTTCCGCGAGTACGTCTACGGACGCATCGCCTGGGTCGCGGAATCGAACGAGAGCAGGAAACGTTCGCTGCACGCGCTGGCCGACCGGGTCGACTGGGCTGGGTAGGGCCCACGCGTACCTTCGCCGCGCGCACGGTGCATCTCGCATCAGGTTGTAGACCACCGAATGTGCCTCCGCCGTCCTCGTCGGCACAATCGCCGTTTTCCGCAGGAGCCATTCGGGGTATCCCATCTGGGGACGAGGAGGTCTGAGGAAATGCCAGTTTGGGGATGGATCTTGATCGCGGCGGTCGTGGTGATCGCAGTGCTGGCGGTCATCGTTGCCCGCTCGGTGAGCAGTCGAAAGAGGACCGAACGGCTGAAGGGACGGTTCGGTCCCGAATACGACCGGACTGTCGGAGAGGTCGGCGAACAAAGCGCCGCGGAGGACGAGCTCGCCGCGCGCGAGCGAAAGCGGGAGAAACTCGACATCGTTCCGTTGTCGCCCGAAGCGCAGGCGAAGTACGCCGATTCCTGGCGGACGGTGCAGATCGAGTTCGTCGACAATCCGTCGAGCGCCGTCCGCGCCGCGGACCGACTCGTGATCCACGTGATGCGTGAGCGCGGCTACCCGATCGACGACTTCGATCAGCGGGCGGCCGACATTTCGGTAGACCACCCGAAGGTTGTCGAGAACTACCGGACGGCGCACAGCATCTTTCTGTCGCAGGAGAAGGGCGACGTCCGCACGGAGGACCAGCGCGAGGCGTTCGTGCATTACCGCGCGCTCTTCGAGAAATTACTCGAGACGGATGAGAACACAGACAAGCCGAAGGAGACGCGCGCATGACAACCCAGGATCAGCAACCCGAGAGCACCAACCCAACGCTGGAATCGACCGGGACCATGGGTTCGACCGAGACCACGGGTGCGACTGAGACCACCGGTTCGATCGAGCGAACCGGGCCCGCGTCCGAGGCGCCGGTCCCAGCCGCTGAGGGGACCCAACCGCCGGCCGAGAAGGCCGAATCGTCTGCTGGACAGTCGCTTTTCGCTGAGGACGAGCTTTCGGTTCTCCGCTTGCGCTGGGACGAGGTTCAGTCGAGCTTCGTCGATGATCCCAGAGAGTGTGTCCAGAAGGCCGACGGCCTCGTGTCGGACGTCGTCGACCGGCTGACGACCGGCTTCTCGGAGGCGCGTTCGCGGCTCGAGGAGCAGTGGGCCCGCGGCGAAGAGGGCTCCACGGAGGACCTTCGTCTCGCACTGAAGCGCTACCGCGAGTTCTTCCAGCGGTTGCTTGCGGTCTGAGCGAAGAGTCGGTGGGCGTTGCGGGTGGTGACCGAGCGCCAGGTGTCATCACCGGGTTGTTCGGCGGTGTCGAGGGAGGCGATCTGGCGGGCGGTCGCGGCGGCGGGGGTCCAGCAGTAATCGCTGCCGTAGAGCAGGCGGTCGGTGCCGGTGGCGGCGGTCAGTGCAGGAATCTGGTGGGGGAAGGGGTTTCCGGCCATGTCGAACCACAGTCGGCGCAGCTGATCCGGAACGGGCGGGGTGCCCGTGCTGTGGTCCGAGAGCAGCCCACGGAACAGTTCCATGCGATCGGCGACCAACGGTAGGGCGCCGCCGCCGTGGGTGAAGACCCATTCGATATTCGGATGCCTCACGAGGACACCGGCGAATACCAGGTCGCTCACGGTACGGGCGGAGTCGAAGAGGAACTCCAGCATCGGGCGGGGGCGATCCAGCGATACTGCTTCGTGGCAGGGCGGCGAAGTGGGGTGGTGCACGAAGACGACCGCGTTGCGGCGGTCGAGTTCGGCCCAGACCGGCTCGAACCGACTGTCCCCGAGATAGTGGCCGTGGGCATTCGTTTCGACGGCGACGCCGTCGCTGCCTAGAACATCCAGCGCATAGTCGATTTCGCGGAGCGAACCATCGACGTCGGGCATGGGCAGGTTGGCGAAATGACCGAACCGGCCGGGGTGCCGGCGCACCAGTTCGGCGGCGAATTCGTTCACCTCGCGAGAGAGGTCCCGGGCGGCCCGGTCGTCGCCGAAATGCGTTCCGGGGGAAGACACCGACAGCATCGAGGTGCCGATGCGGCCCTCGTCCATCAGGGCCAGATGATCGGACACGTCCCAGCCCGGCCAGCCCGGCATGCCGTCGGGCTGGTGGTGCCCGGCGGCGCGAGCAGCGCTGACATAACGCTCGGTGACGAAATGCGCATGCACATCGACCAGTGTGGGTGAGCTGGTACGCATCAGGGATGCGCCTTTCGCGGGATGAACCGGGTGAAGTAGTGCAGGGCCGCGGGGGCGTCGATGGTGTCGCTGCCGACGACCTTCTCGACGGGCGCCCCCTGAAGCAGCCGTTTGATCGGCACCTCGAGTTTCTTACCGGTCCGCGTGTGCGGGATCGAGGGGACCGCGATGATCTCGTCGGGGACGTGGCGGGGTGAGGCCTGGGTGCGGATGGCGGTGGTGATGCGCTCACGAAGCTCGTCATCGAGGTCGGCGCCGTCGGCGAGGACCACGAACAGTGGCATCCAGTAGCCACCGTCGGCGAGTTCGGCGCCGATCACCAGAGCCTCACGGATCTCCGGGAGGTCCTCGACGACGTCGTAGATGTCCGCGCTGCCCAGGCGCACTCCTTGCCGGTTGAGGGTGGAATCGGAACGGCCCGAGACGATGATGCTGCCGTGAGAGGTGACGGTGACCCAGTCACCGTGGCGCCACACGCCGGGATAGGTGCCGAAGTAGGCGTCGTGATACCGGTGACCGTCCGGGTCGTTCCAGAAGTAGATCGGCATCGACGGCATCGGCGCGGTGACGACGAGTTCCCCGACCTCGTCGACGACCGGAGTGCCGTCGCCATTCCATGCCGCGAGCGCGACCCCCAGCAGCGGTGCGGAGATCTCACCCGCACACACCGCGGTGGTGGGGGCGCTGCCGGCAAAGCCGCTGACGACGTCGGTGCCACCGCTGGTCGAGGCGACCTGCACGCGGTCCCCGACGTGGTCGCGAATCCAGTGGTAGGACTGTGGGGACAGGGGCGCGCCGGTGGATCCGATCAGCCGCAACGCGGACAGGTCGAGGTCTCGGCCGGGTTCGAGACCGGCTTTCGCGCAGCCGAGCAGGTATCCGGGGCTGACCCCGAGGACGCTGATGCGGTGCTCGGCGGCGATGTCCCACAGTCGCTGATGTCCCACAGTCGCTGCGGATCCGGGTGGGTGGGGCTTCCGTCGTAGAGGACGATGGTGGCGCCGACCAGGAGACCCGAGACCACCATGTTCCACATCATCCAGTTGGTGGTGGTGTACCAGAAGAACCGCTGCCCGGGCCGAAGATCGTTGTGCAGTCCCAGCAGTTTGTGGTGGTCGAGGATCACACCGCCGTGTCCGTGCACGATCCCCTTCGGCAGCCCGGTCGTGCCGGAGGAGAACAGCACCCACAGCGGCGCGTCGAAATCGACCCGCACGAAGTCCAGTTCGGCGTCGCCGGCAGTCACGACGTCCCAGCCCTCGTTTCGGGGCCCGTCGGAGTCGACGGGAAGGCCGAGAACGGGTACGTGCACGGTCGTTCGGACGGTGGGCAGTTGCCGGCGAAGTTCGGCGACTTCGGCGCGGCGGTCGTGACCGCGCCCGTTCCACCGGTATCCGTCGGCGGCGACGAGGATCGTCGGCTCGAGTTGGGCGAACCGGGAAGCGGCGCCGGAGGCCCCGTAGTCCTGGCCGCACGCGGACCACACCGCACCGATGCCGGCGGTGGCGAGAAACGCGATGACGCCGTGGAAGGTGTTGGGGAGATAACCGACAACTCGGTCTCCCACCCCGACACCCTGCCGGCGCAGCCAGGCCGCGAACGCGGCGACCTGTTGCCGCAGCTGCGTCCAGCTGATCTCGGTGGTGGTGCCGTCTTCTGCGATCGAGATCACCGCCGCCTCGGGTGAGTCGCCTTGGCGCAGAGCGTATTCGGCGTAGTTGAGCCGGGTTCCGGGAAACCACCGCGCGCCCGGCATGGTGGCGTCGGCGAGGACCTGCCCGCAGTCGCCGTCGGCGATGAAGTCGAAGAAGTCCCACACCGCCGGCCAGAAGTCGGTGGGCTTCTCGACGGAGAAGCTCCACAGCTCCCGATAATTCGGATAGGTCGAGCCGGTGCGCGCGGCGACGAAGTCGGCGAACTCGGTGATCCGTGCCCGCGACGGCTCCGCGGGGTCCGGTGTCCAGACAGGTTCCGGAACGGTGCCGATGACGGTCGAAAGTGTGTTCATCCCAGTCCTCGAGGTGCTCGCGGTGATGTCAGGGTGCGGTCATGGTGTTGCGGAGGGTGCCGACGCCTTCGATCCAGCTGGTGAGGACGTCGCCGGCCCGCAGGAACTTCGGGGGCTTGCGGGCTCCGCCGACGCCGGAGGGGGTGCCGGTGAAGATCAGATCGCCGGGCAGCAGCGGGCATACCGCCGACAGGTGCGCGACCAGTTGCGGGACGGTGAAGATCAGATCTGCGGTGCGGCCCTTCTGCAGGACCTCACCGCCGTCGAGTGCGCAGCCGATCTCGAGGTTGTCCGGGTCGGGCAGTTCGTCGACGGTCACCAGTTCCGGGCCGGTGGGGGCGAAGCCCCGGTACGACTTGCCGAGGGAGAACTGCGGGGCCGGCCCGGCCAGTTGCAGTCCGCGTTCGGACAGGTCCTGGCCGACTGTTACTCCGGCGATGTGGTCCCAGGCGTCGGCGGCGTCGACGAAGTCGCATCGGGTGCCGATGACGGCGACGAGTTCAACCTCCCAGTCGACGGTGTCAGCGGGCAGCGTGACGGCCTGGTCGTGGCCGGTCAGGCAGGTGGGGAACTTGGTGAACACCGGAGGAACGGTGGGGCTGTCGAGCCCCGACTCGGCGGCGTGGTCGTGGTAGTTGAGGCCGATGGCGAACACCTGCCGCGGCCGCGGCACCGGTGGACCCCAGACCGTCCGTCCGGTCGTGTCGATCACCGCGTGGCCGCTGGTGTGCAGGCCGGCCGCCCAGCTCGTGAACTGCGCCCAGACCTCGTAGACGGCCTGGGGGTCGGGGCCGAACGTGCCGCCGCTGGCCTGCTCGACGTCGATGTAGCCGTTCTCGACTGCAAGGGCGAGCCGTCCGTCGATGTTGGCGATCCTCATCTGTCGTACTCCTTTGTCGTGTTTCGGGGTGTGGTGTCAGGCACTGGTGGTCCGATCTGTTGCGGCAGGCGGGGTGGTCGAACGGAGCGCCGGTGCGGGGGTGTGTTCGACACCCCCGCACCAGATTCGTTCGATGGTTCGGGTCGCGCGGATATCGGTGAGGGGGTCGTCGTCGACGAGAACCAGGTCGGCACGCAGGCCGGGCTCGACGGCCCCGCGGTCGCCGAGACCGAAGTGGCGGGCCGGTAGGACGGTCGCCGCACGCAGCGCGTCCACCGTCGACAGGCCCGCGGCGACGAGAAGCTCGAGTTCGTGGTGCAGGCTTTCGCCGTGTACCACGAGCTGGGGCAGGCCCGGCTGCAGCGCGGCGTCCGTGCCGGCCAGGACGGGCACCCCGGCCCGGTACAGCGCGGCCACGCTGTCGGATGCAGCGGCGAACGCGTCGGCGCTTCCGTGTAGTGCCGCGAGGGCCTGCATCATCGACAGGGGCGGTACCGCGACACGGCGCCCGGCCAGCATCCGGGCCACCATGTCGTCGCCGAGCGGTTCCCCGTTCGGGATGTGGGTGACGATGTCGGCGCCCGCCTCGAGCGCGAGAGCATAGGCGCCGCGCGAGGATGCATGCGCGACAACTGGTTTGCCGTGTCGGTGCGCGGCCTCCACGACGGCACCGGCGACCACCGGGTCGGGGCCACCGTCCCCGGGGGCCTCGAGGACGATCTTGATGTAGTCGGCCCCTTCCACCACCCTGGCCGAGACGAACCGTCCCGCGGCCTCCCAGTCGGGCACGACGGCTTCGGCGGGCATGCCGAAGTGCGCGTGCGGACCGGCCGGACCGATCACCGGGATGCCGGGACTGCGGATGTCGGTCAACCCGTCGACGCCGCGGAGAGAGGACACCAGCGCCGGTGGCCAGGTGGCCATGTCCAGACCGGTGGTCACTCCCCACGAGCACAGCTGTTCGAGGGTGTCGAGTCCGTTGAGGTGAATGTGAGCGTCGATCAGTCCGGGCAACAGCACCGCGCCGCCGGCGTCGACGATCCGCGCGCCGGCCGGGTCGGTGCCGATCACCGATCCGTCGATGACGACGGTGCGTGGTGCGGACAGTTCCTGCCCGTCGAAGACCCGGACACCGGTCAGCGCCGTCCGGCCTGTCGTAGGGGGTGACGTCTGCGTGGTCACGATGCGGCCCCGGTGAGCTCCGGCAGTGCCGCGTGGGTACCGAAGGTCCGCCGGCTGTACACCAGTGGGGTGGCGTCGGATGTCGAGCAGTCGCGGACAGTGCCGAGGAGCAGGGTGTGGTCGCCGCCCGGGATCTCCGCGGAAACGGCGCATCTCAACCAGGCGCTGCTGCCGGTCAGGCGCGGCAGTCCGTCGGCGAATTCCCATGCCACACCGGCGAACCGGTCGTCGCGGCGGCTCGCGAACCGCATCGCCGCCTCGTGCTGGCGGGCGGAGAGGACGTTCACGCCGAAGGCGCCGGTCTCCCGCACGATGGCGAGCAACGCCGATCCGTTGTCGAGTGCGACGGTGATCATCGCCGGCGACATGCTCAGTGAGGCGAGCGAGCTGACCGTGGTGCCGTGCGGGGCGCCGTCGTGGACGGCGGTGACGATGGCGACGGGGCCGGTGACCCGGGCCATCGACTCCTTGAACCGGTGCGCATCCAGGGGACCGCTCCCGTCCGCCGTGGGCGGTGTCGACATCATCCGTGCACCCCCGTCATCAGTTCGGCGAGGTCCTCGGGTGCGAGGAACGACGGCGGAGGCGGCGGGCCCCAGTTGAACAGGGCGTGTGCACCTTCCCAGTCCCTCGGCGTCCACAGCTGGTCGTCGACGATGCAGTCGAGATCGGAGTAGTACTCGCTGAAGTTGCCTGCCGGGTCCTTGAGATACCAGAAGAAGTTCGACCCGACATGGTGACGGCCGAGGCCCCAGACGTGGCGCTGCGGGTCCTTCTCCAGCATGGTGGTGGCGCCGCGGCCGACCTCGTCGACGTCGTCGACCTGCCAGCTGGTGTGATGGAGCATCGTCACCGGTGCCGCCTGCACCAGTACGTTGTGGTGGTCGGTCGAGCATCGCAGGAACGCGGCCATGCCGGGCACCCGGTCGCTGACCTTGAACCCGATGCCGTTGGTGAAGAACCGCTCGCTCGCGGGCTGGTCGGTCGAGCCGATGACGACGTGACCGAGTTTGCGGGGCCGCACCCGGCCGGTTCGCTCGATCCCGTCGGCCCGTGCGCCGTCGCGACCGATATTGCCTGGTGCGTTGTAGGCGGGAAGAGCGAACGGGGTCTGGATGATTCGGCTTCCGACCGCCACCCGCACGAGCACCTCCGTCCCCGGATCGACGACGGACAGTTCGGTGTCGGAGCGGACCGGAGTCAGATCCAGTCGCCGCAGGTTGTGCTGGATTCGGTCGAGGTCGTCGGTGTCGTCGACCGCGACGTCGAGGCCGACGAGCCGGCGGCGGTCGGGCACGGGGACGAGTTCGAGTTGGTCGCCGCCGTCGGTGGTGGCGAATGTGACGGCGTCGTTTCGACCGGATGAGCCGGCCGTCGGGACTGTGCGGGTGAGTCCGAAATCGTCGTAGAACGCGGCGGTCTCGGCGACGTTCGGGACACCGATGGTGACACGGGTGAGGGTATGCAGTGGCATGGGAGAAGCACCTTCGGATCGGTATGCGGCCTCTGGGCAGGGGCCGATCAGTGGGCGGTGAGCAGGGGCAGGTGGTGTGTTTCGGCGAACACCCGGCACTCGGGGTGGGTGATCATCCGGGTGGGATCGGCGAGACCGACCAACCCGGCGAGCAGGGCGCCGGGCCGTAGCCCTGCTCGCCGGGTGAGGTCCAGTGCGATCGCCGCGGCGGTGCGGGGGCGGGCGCCGGGTGCACCGTCCACACAAACCGGGACGAGGTGGCCGGGCCGGGTGAAGTCGCCGGGCCCGGCCGCCGAGTCCGCCAGTGCGCGGGCGGTGGTGGCACGGTCGGCGGCGGAGATCCCGGTGCCGGTTCCGTGGACGGCATCCACCCCGACACACATCCGATCGCCGTTCGTCTCGAACGGGTTCATCGGCGGGAGGTGCAGTTGCTCGCATCGGTCGCGGGGGAGTGCGATCTGCAGGAATCCGGACGAGTGACGGATCGCGAAGGCCGTTGCCGCGGTGGATGCCCGATCGGCGGCGACGACCAGGAAACCTTGTCGCGCAGTGCCGCCGAAGACGGCGACGGGCAGTCCGTTCTCGAGTTGCCGGACGGCATCACCCTCCGAAGCGGTGAGCGGGGTCGTACCGGACTCGATTGTCAGTGTCATGGGAATGCCTTTTGCTGGATTGCTGCTGACTGCGTCTGGAGGAACTCAGACGAAGGGAGACACTTGCTCGTCGATGCCGAGGAGTGCGCGCCCGTAGATTTCCTGATTGATGTTCAGGTTGATGAAGGCGTGCCGGGAGCTGGTTTCGAGGTCACGCCAGATCCGCTGCAGTGGGTTGACCTGGGCGAAGCTTCCGGCGCCGCTCACGTTGAGCAGAAGTTCGACCGCTGCACGGCAGAGGTGCGCCGCCCGCGCGGCGTCCATCCGTGCCCGCGCCCGTTCGACAACCGGCATCTGCCCTCCGGCGTCGGCCGCGGCGTCGATCTCGTCGGCGCTACGGAATGCGAGCAGGCGGGCCTGATCGATCAGCGAACGAGCCTCGGCCATGTTCAGCTGGGTGGACGGTGCGTCGATCGATCGCTGATAGAAGGAGTACGCGATCGGCTTGTTCTTCTGCAGCGTCGACATCACCGCGTCGTAAGCGCCTTCCGCCATGCCGAGCACGGGCCCGACCAGCACCAGCGCCAATACAGGGACGAGCGAGGAGTGGTAGAGGGTTTCGTCCTGGAACTCCGAGGCGGTGCGCCCCTCCATCATGTCGGTGACCGACAGGATCCTTGCGTCGGGGACGAAGACGTCGTCCGCCACCAGGGTGTCGCTGCCGGAACCGGACATGCCCGCGACGTACCAGGTGTCATCGATCGACAGATCGGTCATCGGGATCCACGCCGAGGCCGCCCCGGTCACGTCATCGTCGGCATTCGTGAGGGGGATGCCGACATTGGCCCAGCCGGCGTGATGCGATGCCGAAGCGAATCCCCAACGTCCGGTGACCCGGTACCCGCCCTCGACACGCACCGACGTCGAGGTCGGGGTGAAGACGCCGCTCGTGGCGATGTGCGGATCCGGTCCCAGCACGTCCTGCTGCACCGATTCGGGGTAGGCGCCGACGAAGAACGACGTCACGTTGCTGAGGGTGGTGACCCATGCCGTGGAACCGCAGGCCTGGCCGAGTTCCAGTGACACCTCCAGGAATGTCCGGAAGTTCTCCTCCGCCCCACCGAAGCGTGCGGGTTTGGTGATGTCGAACAGTCCGGCCTCGCGCAGTGCGTCGATGTTCTCCTCCGGTACGCGCCGGTCCGCCTCGGCACGCGCCGCGTTCGTGCGCAGCAGGGGACCGAGCGCCCGCGCGGCGGTGACAAGGCGCTCCCGCTCGGAAACCTGCGGCGTCGTGAGCGGGACCGTGTCGGTGATCGTCATGGTGTGTCCTTCGGTTGGTGGTGGCTCTGGGAGTCGCTGTCCGCGTGCACTCGAACGGCGTGAATAAATCATGATTAATTGCTAGAGTGATGTGAAGACGGTCACTTGTCAAGAGCGATGCGATACTGACCCCCACCGAGCGGAGAGGAGAACGATGAGCGGCACCGACAGCGACGAGGGCTTTCTCGTCCCCGAAGTCGAGGATTTCGAGGGGCCCGCGTATTCACGCGAGATGTGGCGTCGCCCAACGGCTCTGCCGGGAAAGGCGTCGATCGGTGGCTCCCGGGCGGAGCAAGCCGCGGGGCAGATCGCCCGCCTGGCTGCCAGTGCGCCGGCCGGCGAGCGCATCGGGAGCAAGGACGATCTCCGTAAGATCTGCGGCTTCTCGGTCGGCACCATGAACGAAGCGATCAAGCTTGCTCAGGCCCGCGGAGTCATCACCTCGCGACCGGGTCCCGGCGGCGGCATCTTCGCCTGCGACCCGTCCCCACTGTCTCGGATGAACGGGTGGTTCCGTGCCGCGGCCGGTGACCACGCGGCCTTCGCCGAAGCCGTCCAGATTCGCGACGCCATCGCTCCCCTGCTGATCGACGAAGCGTTGCGGCAGATGACGCTCGCCGATCAGGAAGCCCTCGCGGAGCGGCTGTGGGAGGTGCGCCGGGCGCGAAACTCCGAAGCGGTGACCGACTTCGTGTGGGCGTGCTGGGAACTGCATGCGTACCTTGCCGGCATCGGGAAGGGACTCCTGCTCGACACCCTCTATCTGAGCATCATGGACGTCGGCACGTCCTACCTGTGGGCGGTGATCGAGGCCACCGCGCCGAACGTGCACTTGGGTGGACTCGCCCAGGTCATGGAGGACCTCGTCGCCGCGCTCGAACGCCGCGATTCCGGCGCCGCCATCGACGCCCTGCGGCGGACCGACCCCTCCATGATCCTGCGGCCGCCGACTGGCTCCGGAACCGAGTAGCGGAAGGACCAGAAAGCCATCAAAATGACCTCGAGGGGTACTTTGTCAGCACAAATGGTTGACTTCTCTCTCGGCGCGCAGCACTGTCGTGGAGACACCTGCCGCGCCGATCAGTTCCGGAGTCGATCTTGACCAACGTCAACCCCACCGAAATCGCAGTATCGGTCGCCGGATTCGGCTGGATGGGCCGAGTGCACACGAACGCGTATCTCCGTCAGCGTCAGCACTTTCCCGAGGTGCCGTCCATCCGGCTGGCTGCTGTCGCCGACGAGGTACCCGGACGCGCCGAGGAAGCTGCGGCCCAGTTCGGATTCGGCGCAGCGCTGACGAACTGGCGCGACATCACCGCCGACGAGAACATCGACGCGGTCAGCATCACCGCACCCAACTTCCTGCACCGCGAGATCGGCGTCGCGATGGCCGAGGCGGGAAAGCACATCTGGATCGAGAAGCCGGTCGGCCTGTCGTCCGACGACGCCAAAGCTGTTGCCGCTGCAGTCGAGAAGGCCGGCGTCCAGTCAACCGTCGGTTTCAACTACCGACACGCACCTGCCGTTGCGATGGCGCGGGATCTCATCGCGTCGGGCGAACTGGGCACCATCACGCATTCGCGGTTCCGGTTCCTCAGTGACTACGCCGCGCATCCCGACGGTGCGCTGAGCTGGCGTTACGAAAACGCACGCGGCGGGTCGGGCGTTCTCGGCGATCTTGCCTCGCACGGCGTCGACCTGATCCGATACCTTCTCGGAGACATCGACGCCGTGGTTGCCGACACGGCCATCTTCATCCCGCAGCGCGCCATCCCGACGGGTGCCACCAGCGGGCATGCCCGCGCCACCGGAGGCAAGTACGGCGCGGTGGAGAACGACGACTTCGTCAGCGCGCTGGTTCGCCTGTCCTCGGGCGGACGGGTCACGCTGGACGCCAGCCGCGTGGCCGTCGGTGAGCAGAACAACTACGGATTCGAGATCCACGGCACCAAGGGCGCCGTGTACTGGGACTTCCGCCGGATGAATGAACTCGGAACGAGCCTCGGGAGCAAGTACCAGGACCAGTCGATCACCACGGTGTGGGTGGGACCCGACGCCGGAGCGTACGCCCGATTCCAGCCGGGTTCCGCGTCATCGATGAGCTACGACGACCTCAAGGTGATCGAGGGAAACAACTTCATCACCTCGATCGTCAGCGGAAAGCCCCAGGGCGCAACGATCGCCGACGCCGTGGCCGTGGCCGAAACCCTCGACGCCATCACGGCATCGATCGCATCGAGCGCCTGGGTCGACGTGCGCTGACCTCGTATTCGCGAACCTCGGTACCGACAGGATTCTCCCCGAATCCTGTCGGCATCACCGTCGACGAACGTGGGATCATGGCTATTGACCTGCAGTGATGCACGATCGGCGCGGCGCCGGCCGCGATGTCGGAACGCGAGTTCACGCAGGCCGCCTCCAGAAATCATTACGAGCGGCATCTCGGTAATGCGGGACACGTTCTCGTCGACGAGAACGAGTCAGCTCGCGAGGTCATGGGCCTCCGAGAGATCGATGGAGCGACCGGCGATCCAGGTGTGGAAGATCGCGAGGTTGATGCCGCCGAGACAGCGCGGCACGTTGTAGTTCTCGACGAACTTCTCGGCGTCCTCGAAACTCGTGCTGCGGTCCGCGTCGGTGATCAGCAGCGGGCCACCCGGCTCGAGGACGCGCATGCACTCGGCGAGTCCATCCTCACGCGACGGCAATGGGGTCGAACGGTGCCATCGGCATGGTTTCGCTCCTTGATATCCGGGCTTTCCCAGCGCACTTCTCCTTCACCCACGGGGGAGACCTCCTGCGCATTTGTCACTTCCAGACTACGAGGATACGGGCCGGTTTACCGGATCGCCGGGTGTATGCCGGGGTTGTGAACTGGGGTGATGACACGTCCCACTCGCGTCAGGGGGTGTGAACGAGGCCGGTACACGGCGGATTCGGTAATGCGCTGTCATGCACGCAATTCCAGGTGATCGGCCTCCTCCTCGCCTTCCCGAGAGATTCAGTCCGGAACGCATGATCCGGGGTCACGCGTTCATGATCCGGGGTCACGCGTTATTGATTCGTGGGGTCAGTTCCCTTACGCACCTTTCTCAGCGGAGGTTGGTATGAATGCCAAACCGTTCGGCTTGGGTTTTGCGATTATCGCGTCGGCAGTTTCCGCGGTCTCGTGTTCGTCTGCCAATTCCACGGCGGATGATGACAATTGAGTCCGCGCGACCGACAGCGAGCTGGATGCGCTCTTTACGAAATGGGATGATGCGCTGCAATCCGGGGATGCGAGCAAGGTAGCCGCTCTGTACCGGTCGGATGCAGTTCTGCTGCCGACCCTTTCGGTACCGATCGCCGACACTCCGGAGGAAATCACGGAGTATTTCGTCAACCTGATCAAGGCAAATCCCACGAGCCGGATGGAGGAAAGCTTCAAGTATTCGGATTGCAACCTCGGATACAACGTGGGCCGCTGGGTCATCAATGCCAACGGTCAGGACGTGGAGGCCCGGGTAACGTGGGTCTATCGGTACGACGATGGAAATTGGCTCATCGCCAACCACCATTCCTCGGTGAACCCCCAGGGCTGACGCACCGTTGTTTCCGAGTCGGCCACGGCGCCGGGCAACAGGTCTCGAAGACCTGTGCCGGACTGTCGTGGCCGTCGTCTAGAGCATGTCAGCTCATTGCGGACGCGGTGGATGACGAGCGCAGCCAGGAGTATGCCGTCGAGGTAAGTGGCGGCGTACTTGTCGTAGCGGGTAGCGACTGCGCGCCATTGCTTGAGACGCCCGAAGCCACGCTCGACGGTGTTGCGTTCGCGATAGCGGACATTGTCGAAAGCGGGCGGTCGACCTCCTGCTGATCCCTTTGTCTTGCGTCGCTTGATCTGGTCGCGGCGTTCGCGGATGGTGTGCGAGATCCTGCGTTCTCGCAGGTGCTTTCGGGTGCTCCGGGCTCGATCACAGCCCACAGGTCATTGGAGATCTCATCTGCGCGCAACACCCACACACGATCCCGCACTCGAGCCCGGTCATTCAGCACACATGCTCTACGGGACAGGGAAGGTGCCGAGCCCCGGGTTGACCAGTATCTGGTACCCGTCGACAGGGGGGTATGCGCCGACGTCGGCGACCGCGGCGATCGTGCCGCTGCCGGTGACGACCGTCGCGGGGGCGTATCGGCACCACTCCTCCGGTGCGCTGGGCCGACTGTGGTCGGGCTCCACGAGCCGGAGGGCGGTGGTGCCGGCGACGCCGGTCGTCAGGTTCCGCCAGTTCACCGACACGGCGACGCAGTAGGTCGAGTTCGTCGCTGAACGCTCCGCCGCAAAGATCACCACGCCGGATGCACCCGTCGTTGCTGACGGCGTCACGGTCGACAGCGGCGGCGGGTAATCACAGGCCAACGCGGTCATCAAAAGGCATCCTGCGACGAACCGCACCGGGACCTGGAATGCCGTGGTCGTCGTTGCCGGGACCGGCGGCGTGGTCGCCACCACGGTGGCGGACGAACAGAGCGGGATCGCGAGGACCGCCACGGATGCCGCGGCCCAGGCTACGAACGAACGACGAATTGCTGCACGACGCACGGCGTTAGCCTCTCGTGTTGGATCTATCCCGGCCTTGGTGCAGTGTCAGGCTACTCGCTTGGTGGCAGCGCGGACCTGGCAATGTCGAGCGGGACAGACCCCCGGGTACCTGCCACGCAGCGCTCGTCAACCATCATCGCGTCCGCAATAAGCACACACGCTCTAAGACGCCTTGGCTCGGCGACCAGCGACGTAAACCTCGGCGATCGACGTCTCGCGTATCCCCATCAGCAACGCGAAGAGAGTCTGATCGCGGGCCAGGTCGGGATCGGCGGCACGAACCGCGTTGGGCAGCAGTCCGGCAAGCGCCGGCGTGCCGGACGAATCGACGACGACGAAGTCGGCTTCCTTACCGACGTCGAAATTGCCGAACCGGTTCTCCATGTCGAGGGCCCTGGCGCCGCCGAGGGTACCGACGAACAGCATCTCGGCCGGATGCATCGACACCCCGTCGTCACCGGATTCGGTGATGTGCACCTTGAACGCGTCACCGAGCACCCGTGGGATCAACCATTCGTCGCCGCCGCCGAAATCGGTTCCCACCGAGATGTTGACGCCCGAGGCGACGGTGCGCTTCCACGGCATCGTTCCGGATCCCAGGAACAGCTGCGAGATCGGGCAGTGCGAGACGGACGTACCGGTCTCGGCCATCCGTTCGAGCTCGACATCCTGACAGTGCACGCAGTGCGCGAGGATGGTGCGTCGGCCCAGCAGGCTCTTCCCGCCGACTTCCGAGCCGGGCAGGAACTTCCCGTCATAGGTGTCCAGGTAGGAGTTCACCTGATAGGTCTTTTTGGTGGAGTCGACCTCGCCGGTGCCGGGCCGATTGTTCTCGTTGAGGTGGGAGTGCACGTAGACGCCGCGGTCCCGCACCTCCTCGTAGAGTTCCCCGAGGTTCTTCAGAGTCTCGGGCGTCACCGACAACGAGAACCGCGGAATGATCGCGACGTGCAGCAATGCGGTGTCGACGTCGCCGGTGTCGGCGCCGTGCCATTTCTCGATCTCTTCGCGGGTGAGCCGGATGGCGTCCTCTTCGGATGTCATCAGCGGCTCAGCGGTCTCGCCACCGACGGTCTGAATTCCACGACCGCTGACGATCCGCAGACCGGCCTTCTTCGTCTCGGTGAACAACGCGTCCTGTGCATGCGGGAACGCCGACCCGAACACCATGGCGGCCGTGGTGCCCGCCGCGATGCGCCGGTTGGTGAACTCGACGGCGGCCTGCTGCGCGAACTCCGGGTCGGCGAACTTCGTCTCCGACGGGAACATGCAGAGGGTCAGCCACTCCAGCAGCTGGCCGCCGCCGTACGAGTCGCCGGCGTAGGTCTGCGGGAAGTGGATGTGGGTGTCGACGAACCCCGGCAGCACGAAACCGGGCCGGTGGTCGTGCACAGTGCCGGACTCGTATTCCGACGGCATCTCGGTTCGGTCACCGCAGAACACGATTCGCCCGCTGTCGTCGAGCACCAGAGCGCCGTCGGGGATCGATACCAGTGCGGCCGCGGCTTCGGTCACTTTCGGCGCGCCGGCGATGTGGAAGATGTGCCCGAGGTGGGTGTGCGTTGCCATGTGCTGAACTCCCGTCGAGTGATAGCGGATCATGCCTTCTGCAACGAACTTCGGTAGTTGGACGTCGCCCAGCCGAGCAGCGCCGGCGCCGAACATCGCCACACTCACGGTTGGATAGCAGCCCGTAATTACCATGCCACGGATCGACCCTTGCTTGCGGCTGAACAGGCTCAACGCCGCATCTTGCCTTTCGGGCACCGGGCGCAGCAGGGGTCAGCGTGTCCCGGTCACTCGAGGATGTTCATGCCGGGTCGGTGCCTCTTCGGGCATGGCGGCGCTGGTGAAATCGTGCACGCTGGAGATCCAGGAGCGTCGCGTTCGTGGCATCCACGCGCTGTTGTCGGCGGGCGATTTCGACCCGGACCGCGACCGTATGTCGGTGCAGTTCCGCTGCACGGCCGTCGGCGTTCTCGTCGCCCAGAAGGTAGGCGGCTGCTCGATCACACTGAATCAGCAATCGCTCGTAGGCGAGGCGCGTCGGTGCCTGCTCATCGAGTTGCGTGATCGCGATGTGCTCCACCAATTGCAAAGGGATACGCAGTAATTGGTAATTGATACGCAAAAATGTCATCGGCACGCCGCGCAGTGTTGTCACGATCGGGGATGTTAGCCCTCGTGGACGAAACGTGCGGAGCGTTTCGGGCCGACACCGGCGGATCGTCAGCTGGGAGCGAACAGCGGCATAGATGGTGGTCGGTCGGCGCTGTAGTGGGTATGGGTGAGCTGGATGAGTTGGACGGGTACTCGAGGACGGTGATTTCGGTCGCCGATGCCGTGTTGCCGAGCGTGGCCAGCCTCGCTGTGCGCACGTCGCGGGGGAGCGGATCGGGAAGTGCCACGGTGATCACCGAGGACCGGCTCCTGTTGACGAGTGCGCACGTTGTTGCCGGTGCGAGCGAGGCGAAGGCGGCGTTCACGGATGGGACGACCGTCCGTACCGACGTGGTGGGGCGCGACCCGTTGTCCGATCTGGCCGTCCTGCGCGCCCGAGGCGATGTTCCGGCTCCGGTGGAACTCGGTGATGCAGTGTTGCTGCGGGTGGGACAGCTGGTCGTTGCGCTGGGGAATCCGCTCGGTCTGGCCGGCAGCGTAACGGCGGGCATCGTGTCTGCGTTGGGGCGTTCGTTGCCGACGGAGTCGGGACGGGTGATCGATGAGGTGATCCAGACCGATGCAGCGCTGAATCCGGGGAACAGCGGTGGCGCGTTGGCCGACAGCGCGGGTCGGCTGGTTGGGGTGAATACCGCTGTCGCCGGGATCGGGGTGGGTCTGGCGGTACCGATCAACTCGACGACCAGGCAGATCATCGCCGCGTTGATATCGACCGGGCGGGTGCGTCGGGCCTGGTTGGGGATCGCGGGGATGCAGGTCCCGTTGCCTCCGAAGCTGCAGGCGCGGATCGGGTCGAAGACCGGGTTGCAGGTGGCCGGCATCTCCCGGGGCAGCCCGGCCGCGGAGGCGGGACTACAGCGGGGCGACATCATGGTCGAACTCGACGGCGAGCCGATCGTGACGACGACCGCGGTTCAGCGGTTGATGGTCGAGGACGCGATCGACCGGCAGATCGAGATCACGGTGTGGCGCAACGGTGCGCTGGTGGATGTGTTCGCTCGTCCACGTGAACTCAGGACCTGACTGTCGTGGCCGGAGCAGCGCGGGGAGGCCATTCTTTCGGCGACATGTTGGCGCAGTGGTTATCCCGCGGTCGGAACCCATCGAGGATCGCGGCCGCTCAGGCCGATCAGTCGCTCGACCAGTGGCGCGGCCTCCGGCACCGCCACCGGCGGCCCGAACAGGCCCGGTGTGCCGTGAGGGTTCTCGTCGGCAGACGCTTTCACGAACTCGTACGCGGCCGTGAGCAGTTCCGGTGCGCAACTGAAGTTCTGCCCGGTGGCGACGGCGAGGTCCCAGCCGTGCACGACGATCTCGTCGACAGCGACGACGCCCGCGACGTTTGCGGGCAGGTCGAGCCCACCGGCCTGGGTCATCCCATGCCACGCCGTGTCCTCACGCCAGGCACCGGCCAGCTCTGCCAGTCGCTGCGGGATCCGAATTCGCCAGTCGGTGCCCAGGCGGGCGGCGTCGGCGGACGGAGGCTGGCTGCCCCCGTCCAGCGGTGCCTTCGTCGCAGCAGCGGTGAATGCCAGCGACAGCCCGTCGACGTGGTCGAGAAGATCGCCGACGGTGAGCTCCGGGCACGGGGTCGGTGCGCTGAGTTGCTCGTCGCGCACACCGGCGACGAGGGCGGCCATCACATCGGTGGCGGGTTCGAGATCGATCATCTTCGGCTCTCCTCGCGTCAGTGGCTGGAAGGTCGGTGGCAGTCCCACGCTACGACTGACCGCAGGACCGAGGTCGAAGAACGGATCATCACATCAAAGAAACCGTTCACATGGGCGCGGAATTCGACGGGGCACATGCCAGCGTGGGCTCCACCCGAACGGCAGGATACGATCCGGGACGGTCATTCGATCCGTTCGGTGAGGTGGATGGTGACGGTGTCACCGGGGCCCTTTCCGATGGCCTTGCGGGTGTCGGCCTTGACGGCAAGCTTGTGGGTGCCGTCGCCGAGGGCCATGAACGAACTTCGGAACGGGTGGCCGTCGATCGTTCCGCGGATCTTGACCAGGCCGCGGGTTCCGAAGTAGGCGGCGGAGTCCGGCATCACCACGTACGTCCAAGCCCCCTTTTGGGAGCCTTGGATCAACGTGGCGGTGAACGATCTGTCCAACGGGCCCGATGTGCCGGCAGGCGATGTGCCGGCCGACGGTGTGTGCGGCATTTGTTGTGTCCTTCCAGTGCGATGGCCGGGTGGGATGCCTATTCGACGGCCTCGAAGCCGTTGCCGTCCTGGTCGCGGCAGGCGCCCCGCGGGGATGGCATTACTCGCGGGTATCAGTGCGATCGTCGTCATGGCGCCGGGCGGTGCGACGACGATCCAGCGGACGCCGAGTTGCTCGAGGGGCACGTCCAGGCCTTTCTCGAAGCCCAGTTGGTGAACGTAGAACGCGATCGCTCGGTCCTGGTCGGTCACGGGCACGCCGATCGTCGCCACGTCGATGATGTCGGGCTTGGTCATCTCGCCGATGGTCATCCTTCCTCTGGGAATCTCGTCGAATAGGTTGACCACGCGCCGGAGCGAAACTCATCGGTCATCCGGGCGATGTGCTCCACCAATTGCAAAGGAGTGCGAAGCAATCGGTCATTGTTCGGCAAAAGTGTCGTCGGCACGCGGCGCTGTGTTATCACGATCGGCCATGTCAGTGCTCGCGGGCGTGCGGCTGACAGCCACCCGTCCGCGGCCTTCGTTCCCGGTACGTGGCTGAGCCCACGCCGTGTTGCGGCCGCACAACGCCTCGTGGTCGGGAACTACTGGTTGACATGGTGGCGTACCGCCTCGAGTTCGTCAGGTGTGCCGAGAGCTATCAGGATCGTTCCGGACTCGAGGGTCAGAGTGGGTGCGGGATTGGCGACGAACTGTCCAGAAGTAACTCGCAGGGCGAGAAGCAACGCACCACTCGTTTCCTGGAGTCGCATCTGCGCGAGTGTGCACCCCACCCAGGGTGATGTGGGCGCGACCGTGATCTCCTCCATCCGGTAGTCCAGACTTTCGTCGTGCATCACCACGTCGAAGAACTCGGCCACGTGAGGTTGCAGTGCAAAGGATCCCATCCTGCGGCCGCCGATCAGCTGCGGGTTGACCACCCTGTTCGCCCCTGCGCGCACCAATTTGGACATCGACCCCTCGTTGCGGGCGCGGGCGATGATGACGAGATCAGGACGTAGCGCCCGGCTCGACAGCGTGACGTAGACATTGTCGGCATCGGTGTCGAGTGCGGAGATCAACGCGTGCGCGTGCTCGATACCGGCGGCTTCGAGGGTGCGGTCGTCGGTGACGTCTCCGATGACGGTGGGATGCGCAACCTCCCGGAGTCGCTCCGGATCGCGGTCGACGACGACGATCTCACGGCCGAGGGAGGTGAGGTACTGCGCGCTCGCAGTGCCCACCCGCCCCCACCCGCAGATGATGATGTGGCCGGTCATCCGGCTGATGCGTCGATCCATTCGCCGTCTTTCCATGAGGTGGCGCAGATGGCCTTCGATGAGCGCCTCGAGGAGGACGCCGAACATGTAGAGCGCGGTGCCGACCCCCGCCAGGATCAGAATGATGGTGAACAACTGTCCGACGCCGGTGAGCGCGTGTACTTCGCGGAATCCCACGGTCGTGATCGTGGTGACGGTCTGATAGAGCGCGTCCAGAAGCCCGAAGCCGAGGACGACGTAGCCGACCGTTCCGATGACGACGACCAGCGCGAACGCGAGGAGCGCTCGGCCGATCCGTCTCAGGGGACTCACCGAATGATTGTTCCCCCGGATCGGTCGGTGGCGTGTGAATTTCCGGCATCGAATCATTCGGCGCCGTGTCGGCGTACCTCCGGCGAGAGCGAAGGCGTCGCAGCGCAGACCCGGGCGGTCGAGCACCATCATTGCCAGCCGAGTCTCAGGTGCTCCTCAGATTCGACTCCTACCGTGAGAAGTGAACCCTTGATCGCAGGAGCGCTGCAATGTCGTCCTCCGCCACCGATCCGACTCCCTCGGATCCGACACCACCCATCAACGCCACCGGCACTCCGGATACGCCGGCCACGCCACTTCCACGGCCGGTCGCCAACGCCGGATGGGCAGTGGCGTCCTTACTGTTCTTTTGGCCGCTGGCCTTCTCCGCATTCACCCACGCGTTCAACGTGTATCCACTGTGGGCAAGCGGCGACGTCGAGGGCGCGCAGGACGCGTCGGACCGGGTCCGCGGACTCGGTCAACTGTCGCTGTGGATCTTCGGCGCCCTCCTGATGCTGTTCGGAATCCTCTACGCCCTCGTCGCCGTCGCGGTCATCATCCATGGAGGCGGCCATCACGGCGTGGTGCACCACCGGATCTGACGCCGAACAGACTCGACGGACTCCCACTGGGAACGCACGGTTTCACCTTCTGGGGCGAGCGATCCTGCCCGCTGCCCGGCGAGGGCCCCACGTAGTGTCTGCAGCGCCCGGTGCTGGTCGTGAAGCACTTCACCGGGTGTGCGACCGAGCGAGGTCGCGGTGTCTTCGGTGTCGAGTCCGACGATCAACCGCAGGGTCAGAACGTCACGTTCGGGTGCAGGTAATGCAGCAAGGCAGGTGGATGCTGGACCGTGGCGGTCCGCAATGGGGATTCGTGCAATCAGGTGCGTGGTCGTCGTGTACAGGAAGTGCAGGAACGGCTCGCCCGACTGGGTGCGGTTCGGGAGTGCCCTCAGGACCGACGTGCACGCAACCTCTGCGACCATGTCCGCGACTCCGGGGGCAAGCTCGGCGCGGCACCGTCGTACCACCATCGGCCGCACAGTCGCGGACAGCCTGACCATTGCAGTCCTGTTTCTGTTTGCCGCGGCTGTGGCGAGACTGTCGAGCGAATCGTGTTGGAGTGTAGGTCTCATAGGGACCTCACCCACCTCTGGTGGTCGGGCTCTGTGTGATCGGCGGCGAGTGCGGCCAGGGGAACTGCGGGGAGGGCACCGGTGACGGCGATCTTCGTCGAGAATCGTCGAGTGTGACGCGTCGGTGTGGACTGTTCGGTCATGGTCGATCCCTCCTCCCACAGCCTCCTGCGAACTGAGAGCCGGCGATCCCGTCTGGGCGCACCCACCAGTGCAGACCCGCATCCTGACACTCCGCTGGCACGAACCTGGCAGTTTCCTGGCAGGATCGGACGGTGGCGAAAAGTGTTGTTCCCCATCCAATTCAACCGGACATCTGGTGAGTGTTCGGCTGTCGGTTCTCGCCTGATCTGGCGAGTTCTCAGACGATCTGTCGGTGTTGTGGCGACTTCTCATCGAGTGTGGCGAAGGACGGTATCTGGGTCCGGCAGCCCCTGTCTGCCGTCCATCTGTCGTTCCAGGACCGTCATGGACCCGATCAACGCCATGTCCTTCCGAGAGGTAGTCCACAACGCCCTCGTGGACCTGGACGCCTGATCTCACTGCCGGACCAGCAGCTGGTGGCCCGCCTCAGCCGCCGCCGATGTATCGCTTCACGATCCGCCCCCGCAGTCCGGTGACCACCTCGTAGTGGATGGTGCCGAGTGCGGCGGCCCAGTCCTGTGCGACGGGTTCGCCTTGTTGGCCGTTGCCGAAGAACACGGCGTGGTCGCCTTCGCGGACGCCCCCGCCGTCCGGGCCGAGGTCCACGACCACCTGGTCCATGCACACCCGGCCGATTCCCGGCCGTCGGACGTCACCGAGCAGCACGTCGAACTTGCCGCCGAGAGCGCGCGGGATTCCGTCGGCGTAGCCGGCGGGCAGCAGCGCAACGACGGTGTCGCGCGGGGCGATCCACCCGTGCCCGTAGGACACTCCCTCGCCGGCTGCGACCTCCTTGACCAACGCGACCCGGGTCCGGACCGTCATCGCCGGGATCAGCCCGAAGGTCCCCAGTTCGGGTACCGGGCTCAGCCCGTAGACGGCGATTCCCGGGCGGACCAGATCGAAATGCAGATCGGGTCGGGTGAGGGTGGCCGCCGAGTTCGCCAGGTGCACGATCTCCGGTTCGAGTCCGCGCACCTGCGCCGCCGCAATCGCGTCGAGGAATCGCTGACGTTGGATGTCGAGGACCGGGTTGCCCGGATCATCGGCGTGGGCGAGATGGGAGAAGATCGTCCGCAGCCGGACCGTGCCCTCGCGGGACAGCCGGACGAGTTCGTCGAGCAGCAGCGGGTATTCATGGGCTGAGGCGCCGTTGCGGTTGAGTCCGGTGTCCACCTTGATCGCGATCGTCGCGGGTTTCCCGATCGCGGAGGCGGCCGCGGCGACGGCGAGCAGATGCGTGGTGGAGGGGACCCCGATCTCGATGTCCGCCTCGATGGCGCCGACGTAATCACTGTCGGGGTTGTTCAGCCAGCACAGGATCGGCGCCTCGATGCCGGCCCGGCGCAGCTGCAGCGCCTCCGCAACGGTGGTGACCCCGATCTCGCGGGCTCCGGCGGCCAGCGCTGCCGCGGCGACGGCGGCGCCGCCGTGGTTGTATCCGTCGGCCTTGACGACGGCCATCAGACCGGCGTTACCGGCGTGTTCGCGCAGGATCCGGATGTTGTGGGCGATCGCGTCGAGGTCGATGATGGCCTCCGCCTGCGGGGCGGGCACACCGGATACTGCCCGCCGGGCCGGGATCATTGCGCGCCCCCGGATCGGGTGCCCTGTTCGGCGGCCGGCAGGCTGCTGGAGCCGGCGCGTCCTGCTGGTGCCAGTCGAGTCAGGGCCGCGTAGCCGGCGCAGACCAGCCCCGCCCAGACGGCGCCGACCGCCACCGCGGTGCGCCCGCTGTCGGTGAAGAACAGCAGGACCACGACCAGGCCGAGGAAACCGAGCGCGAGCGGGGTGGTGAACGGTGCGGCGGGCAGGCGGTACTCGCTGGCGGGCAGGGTGCCGTCGGTGACGCGGGCGCGGTAGATCATGTGGCAGACCAGGATGACGGCCCAGACGAAGATGATGCCGACGGTGGAGACCGAGGTGATGTAGGTGAAGGCCTTGTCGGGGGAGAGGGCGTTGACGACGACGCCGAGGACCATGACACCCGCGGAGAGGCAGATTCCGGTGAACGGCACCGCGCGGGAGCTGAGGGTGCCGACCCGGGCGGGTGCCTCCCCGCGCAGCGACAGGCTGCGCAGCATCCGGCCGGTGGAGTAGATGCCCGAGTTGCA
>SEEV01000938.1 GCA_004211695.1 Rhodococcus sp. (in: high G+C Gram-positive bacteria) | reverse complement strand
GCGGTCGCGCATTCGCGGATCGGGACGTGCATGCAGGAGTTCGGCACCCTCGCGAACTGGCTCGTCGAGGTACTCACCATCGTCACCGGCAACCTGGACCGGCCCGGCGGTGCGATGTTCGCGCTGCCGCCCGCGGGTGGGCAGAACACCTGGCCGGTGACCAGACCGCCGAAGCTGATGTTCGACCGGTGGCGCTCGCGGGTGCGGGGACTGCCGGAGGCGATGGGGGAATTGCCCGCGGTGTGTTTCGCGGAGGAGATCCTCACTCCGGGGCCGGGCCGCACCCGCGCACTGATCACCCTCGCCGGGAATCCGGCCCGCTCCCTGCCCAACAGCGGCGCGATCGAGGAGGCGCTCGGCGCCCTCGACTTCATGGTGTCGGTGGACTGCTACCTCAACGAGACCACCCGCCACGCCGACGTGATCCTGCCCCCGCCACCGGTGACGACCCGGGGCCACCACGACGTGACGCTGGCGCACTTCCAGATCCGGAACGTCGCGCGGTACACCCCGCCCCTGCTCGACCTCGCCGACGGTGAGCGGGCGGAATGGCAGATCCTGCTGCGGCTGGCCGCGATCGCCAAGGGAACCCCGCACCGTCCGGTCGACGAGATGGACGACGAGGTGGCTGCCGTCGCGGCCCGGCGCGCCGCGAAACTCGCCGGTTGCGAAGAGGGACAGGCGCGCGGCGCCGTGACCGACCGGCGCGGCCCCCAGCGACTGCTGGACCTGCGTCTGCGCAGCGGACCCTACGGCGACCGGTTCGGGCTCGACCCGGACGGGCTGACTCTCGCACTGCTGGAGGACAACCCGGACGGCATCGACTACGGGCCGCTGGCGCCGCGTGTCCCGGAGGTGCTGCGCACCCCGGACGGGCGGATCGATCTGGTGCCGCAGATGATCGCCGCGGACCTCCCGCGGCTGCGAGCAAGCGTCACGAGGGCAGCCCCGGATCTGCTGCTGATCAACCGGCGTCAGCGGCGCGGCATGAACTCGTGGTTACACAATGCCCTGCCCCAACCGGACGCCGGTCAGTGCGCCCTGCTGGTCAGCCCACACGACGCGGCCGAGCGCGGCCTGGTGAACGGCGACCGGGTGGCGGTCACGTCCAAGGTCACCACGGTGACGGCCGAACTGCGGATCGACGACACGCTGCGTCCCGGTGTGGTGAGCATGCCGCACGGGTGGGGCCACGACGGACCGGGCCTGCGGACGTCCCGGTCGGCATCGGTGCCCGGCAG
>SEEV01000937.1 GCA_004211695.1 Rhodococcus sp. (in: high G+C Gram-positive bacteria) | reverse complement strand
GGCGCGTCGCGTCCCGGCCCGACCAACCGCGACAACCGCGCGGTGCACGCCCTGGCCCGGATCATGCTGCACGGCCGGATCCCGAACATCCAGACCAGCTGGGTGAAGCTGGGTGTCACGGGCACCCAGGTGATGTTGCAGGGCGGCGCCAACGACCTCGGCGGCACGTTGATGGAGGAGACCATCTCCCGGATGGCGGGTTCGGAACACGGATCCGAGAAGACGGTCGAGGAACTGCGGGCCATCGCCGAGGGCATCGGCCGCCCGGCACGCGAACGCACCACCACCCACGCACGGCGCGAGGGAAGGTCGCCGGCTGCATGAGCGAGACGGATCGCCTCGGCGACGACACGGTGGTCACCATCCTGGATCGTGCGGCGCGGGGCATCAACCCGGTCCTCGATCTGGCCCTCACGGATCCGTTCGGCATCAAGGCCCGGACGTTCGGCCCGACCGCGGAGGAACGTGGCGCGGCGGAGGCGTTGCTCGACGGCATCGCCTGGATCCTCGACACCATCCAGGTGCCGGGGACGGCGTCGTGGGAGAAGGCCGGCGACGACGAGCGGGCGCGGTGGTGGGTGACCCGGATCGGCGCGATCAACACGCTGGCGGTTGCCTTTCCGGGCATGTTCGGTGTGCTCCTCAACCGGCTCCCGATCCAGGACGTGCTCGGCTTCGCGAACCAGGCCGTCGTACTCGTCGCCGTGGCCCGGGAACACGGCGTGACGGAACGGTCCGATCAGGTGAACCTGCTGGCGTCCGTGCTCTGCAAGCGCGAGACGGACGCGCCCGCCGGCACCGCGGGACGAACTGGTTCCGCGGACGAGGAGTCGCTGTGGCTCCCGTTCCCACTGATCGGTGCCCTGTGGCGCACCGCCCGCACCGTGCGCGCACTCACCGACGAACTCGACAAGCGTCCGCGACCGGGCCAGACGTCCTCGCTGCTCGGCAACATCCCGGTGATCGGTGTCGTGGCCGGGTATCTCGGCGAACGGGGCGCGCTGGTGAGAGCCGCTAAACAGGGTGAACGGTGGATCGCGTCCCGGACATCGCTTCCCGCAGCGGTGCGCGTGGTCAGGTAACCCTCACCGCAGAGAGGCCGACCGGGCAGGCGATAATAGGGTCTTCCGCGGGGTACAAGCGGCCCGTACCTCGTGCTTACTCGTGTCAGAAAGGCAGGGAGAGCGGCAGTGCCCTACACGATTGCTGAACCGTGCGTGGATGTGTTGGACAAGGCGTGTA
>SEEV01000936.1 GCA_004211695.1 Rhodococcus sp. (in: high G+C Gram-positive bacteria) | reverse complement strand
CAACGGCAAGATCGACCGACGAGCACTCCCCGCACCAGCCCCGTTGAAGAAACAGTTCCGACCACCGGTCACCCCCATCGAACAGACCATCGCCGACGTCTTCACCGACGTCCTCGGCCACGACCGCATCGGACTCGACGACGACTTCTTCACCCTGGGCGGCAACTCGCTGCTAGTCACACAGGTCAGTGCGCGGCTGCGAGAGGCCGTCGGCATCGAGATCCAAGTACCGTGGCTCTTCACCGACTCCACGGTGGAAGCGATCGCCAGGAGAGTCGAGGCGGTCTCCGCCGGGCCGAAACGTATCGAGCCGGCGGGCGATTCGGCGTTCAATGTCCTGTTACCGATCAGATCGGCCGGGGATTCCGACCCGATCTTTTGCATACACCCAGCTAGCGGATTGGCCTGGTGTTATGGAGGTTTGGCCCAGAACACCGAGCCTGGACGGCGGATCTACGGACTGCAATCCCCCGAACTGGTCGAAGACGACCCGCATCCCCGTTCGATCGAGCAGTTGGCGGAGCAATACGTCCGGGAGATCCAGGCCGTGCAACCAGATGGGCCGTATCACCTGCTCGGCTGGTCCTTGGGCGGAGTTATTGCCCACGCCGTAGCCACACGATTTCGCCTTCTCGGGAAGCAGGTCTCGATGCTGGCGATGTTGGACAGCCGGTTCCGCGAAGCGGAATCGACTGCAAACCAGGAATTCACTGTTGAAGACATCCTGGTCGAGCTAGCCGATCTGTTTGGATTCGGTGCCGAAGACTTCGATGCCGCGGGGGAAACCATGTCGGCTGAACAAGCGACCGAACTGATTCATCTGCGAACCGGAGCATTCGAGTTTCTCCAGCCATCACACGTGAAGCGGATCGTCGAATCCTTCAATGACGCGCCACGGTTGGTCGCCGACTACCACCCCGCCGTGTTCGACGGAGACATGGTTTTCTTCGCCGCCGCAGCTGGCGAGATGTCCCAGGAAGCTGCCGAACATTGTTGGCACCCCTATATAACCGGTTCCATCGCCTACCACCCGATCGATGCCACACATATTCGTATGACAACGCCGCGTGCGTTGGCGGACATTGCGCGAGTTCTCAACGCCTACCTCGGCGACGCTGTCAGTTAGTCCGAAGTTACGGTCAGGTGGACGAGCGAACCCCCAGTTGAGCTGGGGGTTCGTTGGTTTCGGCTGTGGTTGTTCTGGCTACCTGACCGCCAGGGGGATGGCGGTGTCGAGGAGTTCGAA
>SEEV01000935.1 GCA_004211695.1 Rhodococcus sp. (in: high G+C Gram-positive bacteria) | reverse complement strand
TCGGTGCGGTGATGCCTTGGCTCGACATCGGTGGGACCGGGAGCAACCCCGGATGTTCTACCCGTGCCCTCTCGAAAGAGGCGGTAGGGCGTGCACATGATCGTAGCGACACGGCGGACAATGCTGAAGGAAATCGCTCGAAAGTAACTGGCATCACATCCTCCGTCTCGTTCGCCATCGTCGCCGACGACGGGCAGGTGCCGGATCCACCTCTTCCGCGAAGTTGACGCGTACGGGCCCCGAGGGCGGTTCGACCACGTCGCACCCCGGTACTTCTGTCGGGTACGGCGCGGGCTCGGAAACGTAGGCGTACGCGCCCGTTGGCAGTGGGCTCACCGGTCCCAGGGTCGTTCAACAGGCCGGCAACCACAGTTCCGACTACAACCGTCGCGACGACGACAACGTCGAACCATCTGCTCTGGCGTCATTACACGTCGACCAGCAGCGCGTCTCTTCCGCCGTCGGCGAGCGCACGGTAGTAACGCAGCGCGACCACCTCCGCGACGGCCAGGACCATGAGCTCGAGCCTCAAGCCCATCAGCGGACGCAGCTGCAGTGCCGGCCGATCGTCGGGACGCCGCCGGATCGCAGCAGCTCCGCCAGCATCCGCGCATGGTTGTTCCTCGGCGACGAACAGTCGCAGGGCGGTTGCGTAGTCGGGGTCACCCGCAGCGTCTGCCTTGACGATCAGGTGGGCACCGTCGCCGCTCTCTCCCACCTGGAACTTCCGCAGGCTCCGTGCCCCCGCCGAATGCAGCTGGCAACTGAGGGACCAGTCCGGCTCGGGCTCCGTTGCCCGCCGCGCGGCCCGGTCCGCGAAGTCAGCGCACCTGGTCTCCGACGTGCTCATACAGAAAGGGAGCGAAGAACTCTGATCAATGACCGGTCAGCGATCCCGTTCCGGGCGAGCGTCGCCGGCGGTCGGACATGCGATCGGCGCCGATCTCCTCGCGCTGGTGGTTTCCCTTGCGGTGCAGCGGGCGCAGCACGCCTGCCTTCGATCCTGCGGCGATTCATCCGATCAGCTGAACGAGAAGTGACCAGCGGTCGCCGATCACCTCGACGGCGGCGTTGATCGCGCACCCCGGGCGCGGCTGTCCAGCTTTCGGTCTCACCGTCCCGTGTAAAGCACTTGCGGCCCGCCACCACTTGTTACGGTGACGCCACCACTGCGACCCGCAACTGCTTCCTGGGAGATGCTGATGTCCGACACCACCTGCCACATGTCGATCTCGCTCGACGGCTTC
>SEEV01000934.1 GCA_004211695.1 Rhodococcus sp. (in: high G+C Gram-positive bacteria) | reverse complement strand
GACACCACCATGACAACCGAACAACTCGCAGGCACCACGGTGCGGATGCCGGCCCTCGGGGAGAGCGTCGACGAGGGCACCATCACCCGGTGGCTCAAACAACCCGGTGACCACGTCACCGCGGAGGAACCACTCCTCGAGGTCGCCACCGACAAGGTCGACACCGAGATCCCGTCACCGGTCACCGGAATTCTCCAGCGCCACCTCGCCGAGGAGAACGACATCGTCGCCATCGACGCCGAGCTCGCCATCATCACCGAAACCGGCGGCACGGCTGCGGCTCCCGCGGCCCCACCCATACCGGCACCGGCGGCGGATCCGGCACAGACCGCACCGTCGGTGCCCCCGGCTCCGGCGGCGGTTCCCTCGCCGCCGCCGGAGCCGGACACGGCAAGCACCGTTGGGTCGCAGCCTGTGGCCGGATCGACCACCGAAAAGCTGCCGCGCATCCGCCGCAAGATTGCCCAGCGGATGGTCGAGTCGCTGCAGACCGCCGCCCAGCTGACCACGGTGCTCGAGGTCGACGTCACCGCGATCGCCCGGTTGCGGGCCACCCACAAGAACGACTTCCTGCACCGGACCGGACTCAAGCTCTCGTTCCTGCCGTTCTTCGCCAAAGCGGCCGTTGACGCACTCGCCGAGCACCGCGTCCTCAATGCCTCGCTGAACCCCGAGATCACCGAGGTGACCTACTACGACCACTGCCACCTGGGCATGGCCGTCGACAGCGAAAAAGGCTTGATGGTGCCGGTCATTCGGGATGCCCAGACCCTCGGAATCGAAGACCTGGCCCGGGCGATCGCGGACAGGGCCGACAAGGTCCGCACCGGGACGATCACCGCGGACGAACTGTCCGGCGGCACCTTCACCCTTACCAACACCGGCAGCCGCGGCGCTCTGTTCGACACCCCGATCATCAACCAACCCCAGACCGGCATCCTCGGTGTCGGGGCGGTGGTCGAACGACTGGTCCCGACTCGCCACGACGGCGAGCTCCGCATCGACGTGCGGTCGATGGCCTACCTGTCCATCTCCTACGATCACCGCATCGTCGACGGCGCCGACGCCGCCCGCTTCCTCACCGCCGTCAAAGCGCGACTCGAAAACGGCTTCACCGCAGACGATCTCTGACCGATATCAGCATCACCCAGCCGGGGGACGAGGAGGAACAATGACCCGAGACGATCAGGCCATGCTGGCGTTCGCCACCAAATGGTCCCGATTCGGCGGAGGAGACGAATACATCCTGCCC
>SEEV01000060.1 GCA_004211695.1 Rhodococcus sp. (in: high G+C Gram-positive bacteria) | reverse complement strand
CTGACGCGTTTGTTGTAGTCCGACTGTCCGGGAATGTAGGGGAACAGAGCACGCAACTCGGCGCTGTGGTGGGCGTGCCGGATCCACCGGCGTTCGCAGTCGAATCCGAGCAGCATCTGTGCCACGGTCAGGGTGAGCAGTTCGGCATCGGAGAGCAGCGGGCGCCGCCCCCGTCCGGTGCGGGGTTCGACGACATGATCGTCGATGAGCACATAGAGTTCGGTCAGGAGGGTTTCCAGTTCTTTGGTCACGCTTTGATCTTGGAAACCCTCCACCTACCAGCCTCGCAGCGACACACCTTCAAGGAATCAATCATCTAGGTCCGCGACCTGCGGTGCGGACCGGTTCCCCGCGGATCGGGCTCCCGAGCGGTTAGCATCGAGCGCGTGAATGCTGTGGGGCTGAACGAAGATGCCGTTTCTGCGTGGATTGCCGGACTCGGTGTGGGAGCGATCGCGCCGCTGAGCTTCGAGAGGATCGGAAACGGTCAATCGAATCTCACGTACGCGGTCGGCGACGCGGGTGGTGGACGGTGGGTGCTGCGGCGGCCACCGCTCGGGCATCTGCTCGCATCGGCGCACGACGTCGTCCGGGAGCATCGGATTCTGTCCTCTCTGCAGGGATCCGACGTTCCGGTGCCGAAGATCCTCGGGCTCACCGACGATCCGGAGGTCACGGACGCGCCGCTCGTGCTGATGAGCTACGTCGCGGGGGTGGTGATCGACAGTGTCGGGGTGGCGAAGAAGCTGACACCCGAGCAGCGCAATGCCGTCGGGCTCGCGATGCCGAAGGCCCTCGCGAAGATCCATGCGGTCGATCTGCGCGATGCCGGGCTGGAGGATCTGGCCAGCCACAAGCCTTACGCGGCAAGGCAGTTGAAGCGCTGGACGGACCAGTGGGAGAAGTCGCGTACCCGGGACGTCCCGGCGATCGAGGACCTGGCGGGCATCCTGCAGCGCAACATGCCGGAGCAGGCCGAACTGTCGTTGGTGCACGGCGATTTTCACCTGAGCAACGTCATCACCTCCCCGGAGGAGGGCGAAGTCGTCGCGGTGGTCGATTGGGAACTGTGCACGCTGGGCGACCCGCTCGCCGACGTCGGCGCGTTGCTGGCCTACTGGCCCGAGGCGGGCGACGAGGACGCCGGACCGTTCCCTGCGTCCACGCTCGAGGGATTCCCGACCCGGGCCGAACTGGTGGAGGCGTATGTCCACCACACGAAACGCGATGTCACGCACGTCGGGTACTGGCACGTCCTGGCGTTGTGGAAGCTGGCGATCATCGCCGAGGGCGTCCTGCGCCGTGTGATCGACGACCCCCGGAACAAGGCCGAGACCGGTGCGCCCACGGTCGCGTTGATCGACGGGATCATCGCCCGTGCCGTGGCCACGGCGGAGTCCGAGGGCCTGCGCTGAACCGCTGAGCGGTACCGGACGCTCAGTCGGCGTCCGGTGCCACCAGTAGGGTTGCGGCGCTGCGGATTTCGGCAGGGATCGGCACCGGCTTCCGGGTCTTCGCGTCCACGTACACGTGGACGAAGCGGCCGAGCGCCGCGAGTTCGAGTGCGTCGTCGTTCTCGCGGAAGATCGCGAGCGCGTACACGATGCTCCGGGTGCCCAGCTTCTCGATCGACAACCCCACCTGCAAGCGGTCCGGGAACGTCAGTTCGCTGATGTATTTGCAGGACGTCTCGGCGACCACGCCGATGGCGGGCAGGTCCCGGATGTCGGTGCCCGTCGTCGCGATCAGCCAGCCGTTGACGGCCGTGTCGAAGTACGAGTAGTACGTGACGTTGTTGACGTGCCCGTAGTGGTCGTTGTCCTCCCAGCGGGTCGGGACCGGCCACAGGGCGGGGAAGTCGGCGGCGGTCGGCAGCGCGGGGGCGTCGTCGTGTTTCACCGCCCCGACCCTAATGCCACGGCTCGCTCGGGCGGCGCATCGGGCAGAATCGCGTCCTATGTCTGTGCCCGACAGCGACGTGCGATCACCCGATTCCGCCGCCCAGCCGATCAGCGCCGGAATCGTCACCGCCCTGGTGGGCTTCACCAGTTCGTTCGCGGTGGTCCTCAC
This sequence comes from Rhodococcus sp. (in: high G+C Gram-positive bacteria), assembly GCA_004211695.1. Classification (GTDB taxonomy): domain Bacteria; phylum Actinomycetota; class Actinomycetes; order Mycobacteriales; family Mycobacteriaceae; genus Rhodococcus_F. Next base: position 22,268 of record SEEV01000060.1, on the reverse strand, counting down.
CGGATTGACTGCGGTGGGCGCGAACTCCGCCCAGGCGGCCTCGGGACTGCTGGCGCTGTGTGTGACGCAGGCGCTGGGGATGTTGTGGTTGTCGCGGCACTATCGCATGCCGATCACGTTGGCGTGGTCGACGCCGGGTGCCGCTCTTCTCGCCGGTGCGGGAACGGTGAGCGGTGGCTGGCCCGCGGCGGTCGGCGCGTTCGTCGTCGTGGGTGCGGCGGTGATCCTCACCGGGCTGTGGCCGCGACTGGGCAGGCTCATCGCGGCCATCCCCTCCGCGCTGGCGCAGGCGATGCTCGCGGGAGTGCTGTTGCCGCTGTGCCTGGCGCCGGTGCTCGCTCTCCGTGACGCACCGCTGGCCGTCGCGCCCGTGGTCCTGGTGTGGCTGCTTCTGCAGCGGTACTCGCCGCGGTGGGCGGTGCCGGCAGCGTTCGCGGCCGCGGGTGTCGTCATCGCGGTCGGTCTCGTCTCCGGCGGCGACGGACTCGACACGAGCGCGCTGCTGCCGGCGCTGGACGTCACCGCACCGGCGTGGACGTGGCAGGCGATGATCGGGATCGCCGTCCCGCTGTACATCGTGACCATGGCGTCGCAAAACATTCCCGGGACCGCGGTGATGAACTCGTTCGGCTACCGGGTGCCGTGGCGGCCGGCGATGCTGGTTACCGGGGTCGGGACCCTGGTGGGCGGGCCCGCCGGTGGGCACGCGATCAACCTCGCCGCCATCAGCGCCGCTCTCGCTGCCGCGCCGTCCGCCCACCCCGATCCCAAGAGGCGGTGGGTCGCGGCGTTCACGGCGGGCTGGGCCTACCTGGTGCTCGCGGCGTGTTCCGCCGCGGTGGCCACACTCATCGCCGCGGCACCCGAGGGCGTGGTGGAGGCGGTTGCCGGTCTCGCTCTCCTGGGCACTCTCGGTGGAGCTCTGGCCTCCGCCCTCGACGACGTCCGAGAACGAGAGGGCGCCGTCGTCACCTTTCTGATTGCCGCCTCGGGCGTCGGGATCCTCGGTATCGGGTCTGCGTTCTGGGCGCTGATTGCCGGACTGATCGTGCGGATCGCCGTCGGCTCGCGACGATAATGGGGAGATGACCGCCATCGAGGTAGTGCAGGGAGACATCACGAGGGTCGAGGTCGACGCGATCGTCAACGCCGCCAACTCGGGACTGCTCGGCGGCGGGGGTGTGGACGGCGCCATCCACCGGGCCGGTGGGCCCGAGATCCTCGCCGAATGCCGGCAACTGCGGGCCACCACGCTGCACGACGGTCTGCCCGCAGGACACGCCGTGGCGACGACCGCCGGCCGGTTGCCCGCGCGGTGGGTGATCCACACGGTCGGACCCGTCTACTCCGCTTCCGACGATCGGTCGGCCACCCTGCGCAGCGCCTACACCAGCAGCCTGGCGGTGGCCTCCGACCTCGGCGCGCACTCCGTCGCGTTCCCGCTGATCTCGTCCGGAGTCTACGGCTGGCCCGCGGACGACGCCGTCCGGCAGGCGGTCGGCGCCGTCCGCCAGTCGGACGCCGGGATTCCCCGGGTGCTGTTCGTGGCATTCGACGCGCGGATGGCAACGTTGCTGCGCGCGGAGGTGGGTGGACCGCACTGAACACCGATCTCGCGTACCTGACGGCAGGACTGGCTCTTCTTCTCGCCGCCACCGTTCCGCGCCTGTTCCAGGACCGTGCCGTCTCGGCGCCGCTGATCGTCCTGGCGGTCGGAGCGGGCGCCGGCTTGTTCCTCGGCGAGTCGGGCACCGAGCCCCTGTCGCCGGCGCTGCATCCGGCGGTGACGGAACATCTGAGTGAAACCTGCGTCATCGTCGCGCTGATGGGTGTGGGACTGGCGATCGACAGGCCACTGGGTTGGCGGACGTGGAATTCGACGTGGCGTCTGCTGCTGATCGCGATGCCTCTCGGTATCGCCGCTGTCGCGCTCCTCGGCTGGTGGGTGGCGGCACTGACCCCCGCCGTCGCGATCCTGCTCGGGGCCGTCCTCGCTCCCACCGACCCCGTTCTGGCGTCCGACGTGCAGGTGGAAGGTCCGACGTCGGGCGGCGAGTCCCACCGGGAGGACGACGAGGTCCGCTTCGCGCTCACCTCGGAGGCCGGGCTGAACGACGCTCTCGCGTTCCCGTTCGTGTATCTGGCACTGTTCATGATCGCCGAGGGACGGGTCGAGAACTGGATAGTCGGCTGGGTGGCCTGGGAGCTGGTCGGCAAGATCGTCATCGGCGCGGTCCTGGGGTGGATTGCCGGCGACCTGCTCGGCCGCGCGGTCTTCCGCTTCCCGATCGCGCACATGCGTCTCGCCGAACGCAGCGAGCCCATCTTCGCGCTGGCCGCGACGTTCGCCGTCTACGGCGTGACCGAATTGGTCGGGGGATATGGGTTCCTCGCGGTGTTCGCCTGCGCCGTCGCCATCCGGCGGACAGAACGCGCCCATGAGTACCACGCCGAGATGCACGGCCTGATCGAGCAACTCGAACACGTGCTGACTCTCGCTGTGCTGTTGCTATTGGGGATGGCGCTCACGTCGGGCCTGCTGGCGGAATTGACGTGGGGTGGAGTGCTCGTCGCCGTGCTCCTCGTCCTCGTCATCCGGCCGGTGGTGGGGTGGGTATCCCTCCTCGGCTGCGAGGAGATGTCCGGTCCCGAACGCCGGGTCACCGCATTCTTCGGGATTCGCGGAATAGGTTCGATCTATTATCTCGCCTACGCCGCGGCGGAGGCCGGCGTGGACGACGAGAGATGGCTGTGGTCCACGGTGGCGTTCACCGTGGTCCTCTCCGTCGTCGTCCACGGGGTGAGCGCGACGAGGGTGATGCGTCTGCTCGATCTTCGTCGGGAGGGTGGAGCAGTGGGGGACCGGTAGCGCCCGACGCCATTGCCACGAACTCCTCTGTGGCGTCGAGGGTGCGCTGCGCGTGCGGAAGCAGTCGCCGGCCGATCGTCGTGAGGATCGCCCGACGAGTGCTCCGCTGGATGACCCCGAGCCCGGTCTCGAGAGCAGCCAGCCCCTGTGAGAGAGTGGGTTGGCTGATCCCGAGATCGGTTGCCGCCGAACCGAAATGCAGATGGGTGGCTACGGCGGCAAAAGCGCGGAGCTGCGCGAGTGTGGGCTGGTACGGAGGTTCACTCATAGCGCACGGCGGTGGTGCGTGCCGTGGCTTCCGGTCGATCCGTGGCCTCGGCGCGGTCGACGAGAACCGGTGGTGCCGCCGAGACCACCGAGGGAGTGGCTCGGTTACCGGCCTTGATCTCGTTGAACAGGATGTTCAGCAGTACCGCGACGATGCTCGCCGCGCTGATGCCCGAGTCGAAGACGATGTGAACCCATTCCGGGAAGGCCGAGTAGAACTCCGGGACCGCGATCGGAATGACACCGAACCCGAGGGCCACCGCGACGATCACCAGGTTGAGGTTGCCGTCGTACGAGACCTTGGACAGAGTCCGGATTCCGCTCGCCGCCACCGAACCGAAGAGGACGATCCCCGCGCCGCCGAGGACGGGCAGCGGCACGGAGGCCACCAGCCGCCCCAGCACGGGAAAGAGTCCGAGGGCGAACAGGACCGAGCCGCCGGCCGCGACGACGTATCTGCTCTTGATCCCGGTGATCGCGACGAGCCCGACGTTCTGTGCGAACGCACTGGCCGGGAACGTTCCGAACACCGGCGCCACGGTGGTGGCGAGCATGTCGGCGCGGAGACCGTCACCGACCCGGCGTGCATCGACCTTCGTCCCGACGATCTCGCCGACCGCGAGGATGTCCGCGGTCGTCTCGGTCATGATCACGAGGATCACCACGGTCATGGAGATGATCGCACCGATCTGGAAGACGGGACTGCCGAACGAGAACACCTGCGGCAGTTCGAAGATCGCACCCTTCCCGACGGCGCCGAAGTCGGCCTTGCCGATCAGCGCGGCGAACAGGGTGCCGACGACGATGCCGATCAGAATGGACAGCCGCGACAGCGTTCCCTGGACCAGCCGGCTCACCAGCAACACGACGAACAGGCTGAACCCGGCGAGGCCGATGTTGGACATCGATCCCCAATCCGGAGCGTTGGCATTGCCGCCCATCGCCCAGCGCACCGCGACGGGAAGGAGCGAGATTCCGATGACGGTGATGATAGACCCGGTGACGACGGGCGGAAAGTAGCGCACGATCTTGCAGAAGAAGGGGCTGATCAGCAGACCGATCGCGCCGGCGACCATGATGGCGCCGAACACGGAGGGGAGTCCGCCCGGTCCGGCCGCCACCGCCACCATCGTGGACACCGAGGCAAAGGAAATGCCCTGCACCAGTGGCAGCTTCGCCCCGAAGAACGGAATTCCGAGGGTCTGCAGGAGGGTGGCCGCGCCGCTGACGAACAATGCCGCCGACACCAGCAGCCCGATCTCGACGCCGGTCAGTCCCGCGGCGCCGCCGACGATCAGGGGAGGCGCGATCACTCCGCCGTACATGGTCAGGATGTGCTGCAACCCGTACACGTATGACTTTCCGAGCGGCAAACGCTCGTTTTCGGGTCCGGCTGCTCCGGCCACCCGATGTCCGATCCGCTTCATGGCCGCGCTCCTAGCAGAATCCGGGAACGGAATCCCAGGCGCGGCCGGCGTCGGGAGCGTCCTCGCGCTCGACGGTCGCCTCGATCAACCCGTAGGGTCGGTCGGCCGCGAAGAACACCTCGCCGGGGTTGTCGAGCCCGAACGGCTCCAGGTCGACGAGGAAGTGATGCTTGTTCGGCATCGAGAACTTCACCTCGGCGATCTCGGGATGAGCCTCGAGCACTGCCGAACCCATCTGGAACAGCGACTGCTGCAGGGCGAGCGAGTGCGTGGTGGCGAAGGTCTCCAGCATGATCGACCGCACGTTCTCGAAGGTCTTGTCGAAATCGACGTCGGTGGTCAGGTACCGCCACCGCGCGCTCACCGAGGTGGCGAGGATCCGATCCGACGTCTCCTGCAGCGTCGTGTACTTGTCCTTCGGGTATCCCCGGAACTCCGAACCCGTCGACTTCAGCACCACCATGTTGCTGAGCCCGGACACGATCCAGGTCTGATCGCCGTCGATGGTGACCACGGTGTTGCGCCTCTCGTCACTCGACCGGACGAACGAGTGGTCGTGACCTTTCCCGTCGACCGGGATCCGCGCCCACGAATACTGCTCGATTTCCCATCGACCGCCCGTGATCCACTCGAACTCGCCGGTGAAGTGCTGTCCGAGTCGCATCGCGAACGTCTCGATCGCGCCGACGCCGTCGCGGGCGAAGGCGTACACCGTGTTCTTCTGGGTGTCCGTGGCCACGACGTGTGCGTTGTCGCCTTCGGTGTGCACCGCGTCGAGGTCTCCGCGAAGTTGAGACGTGACGCTGACGTCCTCGATCTCGTGTCGCCTCGAGTCCCGGGTGATCTTGACCAACCGGACTTCCGCCTTGCCGTACTGGTTCTGGCCGAGCACGATCTTGCTCATGATTAGCTCCCTCGGTAGGTCGAATATGCGAACGGGCTGAGAAGGACTGGTACGTGGTAGTGCTGTTCGCTGTCGGTCAGGGCGAACGTGATGGTGATGTCGGGGTAGAACGTCGGACGTCCCTTCGCGGAGAAGTAGCGTCCGGTGTCGAAGACGATCCGGTAGGTACCCGGCTCGAGTCGGGCGGGGCCCAGCGTCGTGGCGCGTCCGTCGTGGTCGGTGACGGCGTCGGCGACGGTGCTCCACGCGGAGTCGCGCAGGACGGTCAGCGAGACCGGCACCTCTCGCGCCGGTATGCCTTCGGCCGCGTCCAGCACGTGGGTGGTGACCTGGCTGACGCCGCTCACGCGTCCAGCATTCCTGCGAGCCGGCGTGCGGCGATGTCGCGCAGTTCCTCTGCGACCACGATCAATTCGCGGTCCTCGTCGTTGAGGAGTCGCCGGTCGAGCGCGGTGAGGATGTCGGACGTGGTGCGGCCGGCCGCGCGGACGAGGAAGACCCGTCCGAACTTGTCCTCGTAGGCACGGTTGCCGTCGGTGAGCCGCTTCTGCGCTGCCGCGTCGGACGAGTCGACGTCCGACTGCTCCGAGCGGGCCAGGTGCGCCTCGGTGTCGTCGCCGCCCGGGGGTTCACCGATTCGAGGATGGCGCGCGAGGGCTTGTTCGATCTCCACCGCCGAGAGCGGGTTGGATCCCGTCCTCGCTGAGGTGAGGAGTGAGGCTCGATCGGGGTACGGCCGGGCGGAGACGAGTTCGTCTGCCCATCGGGGAATGTCCAGGCAGATCCGTGCCCATGCGGTTGCCTCGGACTGTGACGCCTCGTTGAATCGTTGGAGTCCTGCATCGAGAACCATGCGACCCTTCTTCCACAATGCGAAATAATGATTCCGTATAGAGAAGCGTGACAGGGGTCACAATTCGTGTCAAGACCCAAATTTGAATTGATCCAGATTCCGGATCGGAGGTGTTCGCCGCGCGCGGACGCTCGGGTGCTTAGTTCTCGTCTTCGGGCCCGCGGGCAAAGAACCGCGGGAACACGGGCCACAGTCCGGCGAACATCAGCGCGGCGGCGACGCCGATCGCGATCGCACCCTAACCGCCCAGTGCCACTTCGGCAATCAGGACGGTGGAGACGGGGCGATCAGGAGCGCCCAGGAATTGAGGAGCATCGATGTCTCGGCAGTGCCCACCTCACGACCGTGAATACTCGGAGGCCCTGCGGATCTCTTCGGGGGACGGGCGCACGCCGGTGTAGAGGACGAACTGCTCGGCTGCCTGCAGCGCGATCACCTCGGCGCCCGTGATGACGGTCTTCCGGCGTTCGGCGGCAGCGCGGATCAACGGTGTGGCGGCAGGCATTGCGACGACGTCGAACACGGCCTCCGCCGCGTCGATCGCGTCGAGTGCGAAGGCCAGGTCCTCGGCCTCGGGACCGCCCGCCATGCCCACGGGGGTGGCATTGATCAGCAGACCCGGCCGCGCCTCGCCGAGCTCGGATTGCCAACCGAATCCATAGTGATTCGCGATCGCGCTGCCCGTCTTCTCGTTGCGCGCGACAACGGTGACGTCGGTGAAGCCGTAGTCGCGTACGGCGGCGACCACTGCTTTGGCCATGCCTCCGCTTCCCGCCACGGCTACGGAGAGCGAGTGCGTTAATGCGTTGTCGCGCAGTAGGTTCGCGATGGCCTGGTAATCGGTGTTGTACGCGTGCAGCACGCCGTTCTCGTTGACCACGGTATTGACGGATTCGATGACCGACGCCGATTCGTGCATCACGTCGACGTACTCGATGATCTGTTCCTTGAACGGCATCGACACGCCGGCGCCGCGAATCCCGAGTGCGCGGATACCGCCGACCGCGGCCTGGAGGTCGGTGGTGGTGAATGCTTTGTAGACGTAGTTGAGGCCCAGCTCGCTGTACAGATAGTTGTGAAATCGGGTGCCGATGTTGCTCGGTCGGCCGGAGAGCGAGATGCAGAGAACGGTGTCTTTGTCGAGCTGGTTCATCCGGTAAATACTAGTGGTGGGCTCCCATCCGTGCCTGTTCTCGGCTCCGAATACACGGTGACGACAGCAAAGGAGCAGGGCTGCGATGACGACAACGATCGGTGACCGGCACGAGGCGGCTCGGACGCCGCGAAGACGGCGGCACCTGTTCTCCCGCGCACTCGCGGGAGTGATCGCCGCGGGGGTCGTGCTCGGGGTGGGCGAACTGCTCTCGGTGCTGATCGACCCGAACTCGTCGCCGTTCTACGCGGTCGGATCGACGACGGTGGACCGCAGTCCCACCTTTGCCCGCGAGTTCGCGATCGACACGTTCGGCACCAACGACAAACCCGCTCTGTTCGTCGGAATGACGATCCTGATCGTGCTTCTCGCCGCGGTGGCGGGAATCGTCGAGCGGCCCCGCGCGCCGTTCGGCAGCGCGATCCTGGCGGCCCTCGGTCTGGTGGGGGTCTATGCCGCGACGCAGCGGCCGAGTGCCACGTGGGTGTACGCCCTGCCGACCGTGGTGGGGGTGGTCGTCGGAATCGCGGTTCTGCGGGTGCTGACGGCCGCCGCGCAGGCGCCCGAAGATTCGGATGCCGAGGATTCGTGGTTGCCGCGCCGCACCTTTCTGCTGCTTGCGGCCGCCGCCGCAGCGGCCGCGGCAGCGGGAGCCGCCGGGCGGTACCTCGGGCAGCAGGCCGCGGGAGCCCTGGACAACCGCCGCGCCTTCGCGGTCCCCGAGGTGACCGACAGGGCGGCCCCGATCGCCGCGGGCACCGACATCGACGTGCCGGGGGCCACCCCGTTCGTCACGTCGAACGAAGAGTTCTACCGGATCGACACCGCACTGCGGGTACCGCGGTTGACGACCGACGACTGGCAACTGCGCATCCACGGCCTGGTGGACCGCGAGCTCACCCTGAACTGGGACGACCTGGTCGCGAGAACGCCGATCGAACGGGTGATCACGCTGACGTGCGTGTCGAACGAGGTCGGCGGAAATCTCGCCGGCAACGCGACGTGGATCGGCTACCCGATCAAGGACATTCTCGACGAGGTCGGGGTTCATCCCGACGCCGACATGCTGCTGTCCACGAGCAGCGACGACTTCACCGCGGGCACCCCGGTCGAGGTCCTGCGGGACGACCGCGACGCGATTCTCGCGGTCTCGATGAACGGTCAGCCGTTGCCGTTCGAACACGGTTACCCGGTGCGGCAGGTCATCCCGGGTCTCTACGGGTACGTGTCGGCCACCAAATGGGTGGTCGATTGGGAATTCACGCGATTCGACAAGGCGGAGGCCTACTGGACGAAGCGGGGCTGGTCCGCCGAGGGGCCGATCAAGACCGCGTCCCGGATCGACGTGCCCGCCCCGTTCGCGCCCACGATGCCCGGCTCCGTGCTCGTCGCGGGAACCGCGTGGGCGCAGCACCGCGGAATCGAGACGGTGGAGGTGCGGGTCGACAACGGGGAGTGGCAGACTGCGACGCTCGCCCCGCAGTACACCGTCGACACATGGCGGCAGTGGACGTGGGAGTGGCAGGCCACGTCCGGCCTGCACACCCTCCAGGTGCGGGCCACGGATCTGGACGGCAACGTCCAGGTCGAGGAGCGGACGCCGCCGATTCCCGGTGGGGCCACCGGCTGGCACACGCGTTCGTTCACCGTGTCCTGACGCGATCACGGACACCGCTCCGCGACCTCGGCGACCGCGTCGCGGTCGGCCAGCGTCACCGGAAGTCCGTATTCCACCGCGACCGACAGGTACTTGCCCGCATAGAAGCAGTGGTAGGCCGGGTTCGGCGGCAGCCAGTCCTGCGGGGTCTGATCGCCCTTGTCCTGATTGTCCGGACCGTTGACGGCCAGCAGATTGAACGTGACGTCGTTGGCGAACCTGAGCCGGCGCTCGGCCGACCACGTCGACGCGCCCATGTCCCAGGCCGCCGCCAGCGGGTAGACGTGGTCGATCTGAACGGCTTTCGCGTCGGCACGGTCGAACGGGAGCACGTCACCGGAGTACGGATCGGCGAGGACGCCGCTGAGCACCACACAGTCGCGGGTGCCGTCGCGGAACGCGACCGAGCGGAGATCGATCGCGAGAACGTTGTTGCGGGTGTCGCACCCGTCGTGGCCGCCCGTCGCGTCCTGGTCATCGGTCCACGCCGGGCCGAAGACGCACAACTCCCTGCCGGAGCACCCGCGCTCGTACCCGCCGGGGTGGGGTCGGGCCGCGACTGTCGCGACCCGGCCGAGCAACCCTTCGATGTGTGCGCGGGACGGACTGCCCGGCGCCGGACCGGGGCCGCTGAGGTCGAGCAGCGACACCCCGCAACCGCACACCGACAGGATCGCGGCCAGCAGCACGGTCACGTGCAGAAGTCTCATGCGTCCCCCCGGGCGCTCGGTGACTCTTCCCCCTGACACGAGGAGTATGCACCGGGTCGCCGACACGTCAGGTGAAGGGGAGGCGGACCGCCGCGATCGAGGCCAGGTGCATGCCGTCGTGACCGATCACCCAGGAACCGCCGCTCTGCCTGCATTCCGCGAGCAGGTCGAGGGTGCGGAGGAGGAAGAAGATCGCCTCGCTGGGAGTGGGGGTGACTGCAAGCCGGTGTGCCTCACCGTGTTTCATTCCGTCGAGCCAAACGCCCGACTGCCCGTCCAGACGGATGGTGACGATGTGTGTGGCATCGACGAAGGCGTACTTCCGTTGCTCCCACGGGGTGGTGAGCGCGTATCCCTGTTCGAGAACCTGGATGAGGATGCTCATGGCCGACTCCCGACTCTCCCGGCGGCAGCTACGTCTTTCCAGCATCTACCTCGGAACGGGTGAAAGCCAGACCCGCTAACCGATCTCGATCACGACCTTGCCGCTCGTGTGACCCGACTCGACCACGGCGAGTGCGTCGCCGGCGTGCGCGAACGGGAAGCGGTGGGCCACCCGCGGGTCGAGGGTCCCGTCGGCCACCAGTGCGGCCACCTGCGCGAACACAGCGGACGTTCGGCGGCGTTCCACTCCCGAGCCGCCGAGGTCCCGTGCGGCGAGCGGGTCGCCGACGCTGATGATCGCCGCCGGATCCGCGACCACCCGCGCCGCCTCGGCGAGCGCGTCGCCGCCGACGAGATCGAAGACGGCGTCGACGGGGCCGGGCACCCGGTCGGCCAGCCCGGGTCCGGACGCCACCCACGTGGCGCCGAGGGACTCGACCACCTCCCGCTTGCCCTCGCTCGCGACCCCGATCACCGTGACGTCCCGCGCCGCGGCCAACTGCAGCGCCGCCACGCCGACGCCGCCGCCCGCGCCGACGACGAGCAACCGACTGCCGGGGGCCAGGTCCAGGGTGGTCAGGGCGTCGTACGCGGTTCCCGCAGCGACGGGCAGCGTGGCCGCGTCGGCGAACGAGACGGTGTCGGGCTTGTGCACCGCGGAAGCCGTGTTGACCAGGGTGTGCTCGGTGTACCCGCCGTAACCGGTGGCCGTGGCGCCGAACACCGCATCGCCGACCGCGAAGTCGGTCACCCGGGGGCCGATCTCCGCGACCACACCGGCGACCTCCCGGCCGAGAACCGCGGGCAGGGTGACGGGCACGGTGTCCTTGCGTGTACCCGCCCGCACCTTCCAGTCGGCGGGGTTCACCCCGGCCGCGTGGACGGCGACGAGCAACTGTCCGGGGCCGGGGGAGGGAGTGGGGACGTCGAAGAACTGCTGCGTCTCGGGGCCGCCGTATTCACTGAAGCCGTATGCCATGCTCACGCCCACAGTCCTATCACGAACCGGGGTCAGGCCTCGGTGCATGAAGAAGGCCCACCGAACGGGTGTCGGTGGGCCTTCGCGTCGGAACTCAGGAGCCGAACGAGCCCGTGCCTCCGCCGCCACCCATCAACGGTCCGAGGACCTGGATGAGCTGAACGAGAACTTCCAAGATCTGTTCCATGTCCATTTGTGTCTTCCTCCGATCACTGCGATCACGTACGGCAGCGATCCCGGTGAGTACCGGCGTGGACAGCCGCCATTTGCTTCATCGGCGGAATATGGTCGAGGGTTACAGTCTCGAGCAGGGAATTCTCGGGCTGTCGGTCGCGCCTGATTGGATGGGTGGATGCTGCACGGCCTCTGGACACCCGGTTCGGGCCTCATGCTGTGGGTCGAGGACCGGAATCCGGCCCCTCCGGAGCCGACGGATGCGGTCGGACGGGTGCTGGCACGGAAGTTCCGGCATCACGTCAAGGTGCCGATGCCGACGCCGTCGGGGCCGGAGATGCTCGAGTGGGCCGCGGTCGCGCTCGCGCCACCGGACGCGACCGACTTCCTGCTGTCGGTGTCTGCGCGCGACCCGCGGATCGCGGGGGACCTGCGCTACCTCGCCCACGTGGCGAGGGGTGTCGAGCGGTGGGTACGTGCGGGGCGGGTGGTGCCTGAGGTGCACCGAGCGGAGGGCAATTGGTGGCCTCGCTGGCGGCTCCTCGGCGGCGAACGTCAGCGTGCGTGGCTCACGGAATTGTCGGTCGCGATGCCCCCGGTCCAGCGGCACGGAACGACGCCTCGGGCGGTGCTCGACGACATGGTCACCGAACTGACCGACCCCGTTGCTCGCCGGGTCCTCGACGGCAGGCACCCCGACGATTCCGGCGCCGACGCGGGCCACCCGCTGATCGACGCGCTGGTTCGGGGCGAACAGTTCGCCGAGGGCACCGCCCAGCTGTCGGGTTCCCTCGACGGCTGGCGGGACAGCCTCACGGTGGACGAGCCCGAACTGGTGCTGCGCCTCCTCGAGCCGGAAGACGTGGACGTGGAGGGGGAGTGGGACCCGGACACGGTGTTGTGGCGGCTACAGGTGTGCCTGCGCCCGGAAGGTGAAGCGCCGGTGCCGATTCCGCTGCACCGCACCGAGGCGAGCCGCCTGCAGACCGGTGTGCGCAAGCTGACCGAGGCCGTGGCCGCCTACCCGCGACTGCAGGACGTCCCCAGTGATCCCGACAGTCTCGACCTGATGTTGCCCACCGCGGTGGTCATCGACCTCGTCGGTCACGGCGCGGTGGCGTTGAAGGAGAAGGGCATCAGCCTGCTGCTGCCGCGGGCGTGGAGTGTGGCGTCGCCGTCGATGCGACTGCGGGTGAGCTCGCCGAGCACCCCGGCGAGCGCGGAGAACCGATCCGTCGGCAAAGACCAATTGGTGCAGTACAACTGGGAACTGGCACTGGGCGACACGGTTCTCACGGCCGCGGAGATGAATAGACTGATCAATTCCAAGAGCGACCTCGTGCGGCTGCGCGGCGAGTGGGTCCGGGCGGATCAGGAGGTGCTCTCCCGCGCCGCCCGGTACGTGGCGGAGCGGCACGGCAGCGGCGACCGCGCGATCGTGGATCTACTGAAAGACCTGATCGCGGACGATCTGTCGGATCTTCCCGTCGAGGAGGTCACCGCGACGGGCTGGGCGGCCGCGTTGCTCGACGGCGACACGAAGCCGGAGGACGTGCCGACGCCGGCGGGGTTGGACGCCACGCTGCGGCCCTACCAGAAGCGGGGTCTGGACTGGCTGGTGTTCATGAGCCGGCTCGGCCTCGGCGCGGTCCTGGCCGACGACATGGGTCTCGGCAAGACGCTGCAGTTGCTCGCGCTGCTGGCGCACGAGAACGCGGCCACACCCACGCTGCTCGTGTGCCCGATGTCCGTGGTCGGCAACTGGCAGCGTGAGGCGGCCCGTTTCGTCCCCACTCTGCGGGTGCTCGTCCACCACGGTCCGCAGCGGCTGAGCGGTGACGACTTGACCTCTGCTGTCCAGCAGAGCGATCTGGTGATCACCACGTACGCACTGCTCGCCCGCGACGTCGCGGAACTGAAGGAGCAGGACTGGCGGCGGGTGGTGCTGGACGAGGCGCAGCACATCAAGAACGCGAAGACCGGGCAGGCGCGGGCCGCCCGCAGCATTCCGGCGGCGCACCGGGTCGCGCTGACGGGGACCCCCGTCGAGAACCGTCTGGACGAGTTGCGCTCGATCCTCGATTTCGCGAACTCGGGCATTTTGGGCTCGGAAGCGATGTTCCGCAAGCGTTTCGTGGTGCCGATCGAGCGGGAGCAGGACGAGACGGCGGTGGCCCGCCTCCGCGCCGTCACGTCCCCGTTCGTGCTGCGCCGCGTCAAGACCGATCCCACCGTCATCGCCGACCTCCCGGACAAGTTCGAGATGACCGTCCGTGCCAACCTCACGGCGGAGCAGGCCGCGCTGTACCGGGCGGTGGTCGACGACATGATGGCGCAGATCAAGGACAAGAAGGGGATGAAGCGCAAGGGCGCCGTCCTCGCGGCACTGACGAAACTCAAGCAGGTGTGCAATCATCCGGCGCATTTCCTGCGCGACGGTTCGGCGGTGATGCGGCGCGGGCAGCACCGCTCCGGCAAGCTCGGCCTGGTCGAAGACATCCTGGATTCCGTGGTCGCGGACGGCGAGAAAGCGTTGCTGTTCACCCAGTTCCGTGAATTCGGCGACCTCGTCATCCCGTACCTCGCGGAGCGTTTCGGTACCCCCGTGCCGTTTCTGCACGGGGGTGTCTCCAAGCAGAAACGCGACGACATGGTGGCCTCGTTCCAGGGCGACGACGGGCCGCCGATCATGATGCTCTCGCTGAAGGCCGGCGGAACGGGGCTCAACCTCACCGCAGCCAATCACGTCGTCCACCTCGATCGGTGGTGGAACCCGGCGGTCGAGAACCAGGCGACGGACCGCGCCTTCCGGATCGGTCAGCGGCGGGACGTGCAGGTGCGCAAACTCGTGTGCGTCGGCACCCTGGAGGAGCGGATCGACGCGATGATCGCCACCAAACAGGAGCTCGCCGACCTCGCCGTGGGAACGGGCGAGAACTGGGTGACGGAGATGAGCACCGAACAGCTGGGCGAACTGCTGCGGCTCGGCGACGAGGCGGTGGGCGAATGACCAATCGGAGACCGGGGCCGTACTTCGGTCAGTACGGCCGGCGACGACCGGTGACGGGCGGGCTGGAGGCACGATCCCAGCGGGGTTCGTTCGGGCGCACGTGGTGGGGCCGCGAATTCGTCGACATCATCGAGTTCGTCGCCGACAAGGGCCGGATGAGCCGCGGGCGGAGTTACGCGCGTAGCGGTCAGGTGATCTCGCTCGAGATCGCAGGCGGGATGGTGACGGGCGAGGTCCAGGGCAGCCAGCTCCAGCCGTTCGTCGCGACGGTGTCGATCGATCGCCTCGACGAGACGGAGATCGCCGAACTCGTCGCCCTGGTGCGGCGACAGCCCGGCAGCCTCGCGATGCTGGCGGGCGGGGGAGTGCCGGAGATCCTCGGCCCCCTGCTGCTGCCCGCCGGGGCGTCCGCACTGAACTACGACTGCACCTGCCCGGACGACGGCTGGCCGTGCAAGCATGCGGCGGCGGTCGCGTACCTGACCACCGAACGCATCGACGAGAACCCGCTCGAGATCCTGACGCTGCGCGGCGTCGATCTGGACACGCTGATCGAGGGTGTCGGCGGGGAATCGTCCGACGCGGACGTCGACGACTGGTTCGGTGACGAGGCGCAATTACCCGCGCTGCCCGACGCCGACTATCGGGCGGCGATCGACGACCTCGACCCTCTGCTGTTGCGGAAGGCGATCCGGTCGGTCAGCGCGGACGAGCGTGCGGTGGACACCGCGATCCGGGAGCTGAAAGCGCTCTACCAGCACTTCCGCTGACCATGCGATGATGAGGGAGCGGGCGTTCACCTCGTCCCGCGACCGGGAGCTGGTCAGTCATGTTGACGGTCTACCTGCTCGGCGAACAGCGCGTGTCGGACCCGGCGGATTCCCGGGTCGGCCCCATCTCGTCAAGGGCCATCGCGCTGCTCGCCTATCTCGTGCTGCACGCCGGTCTCGCGCAGTCCCGGACGCGTCTCGCGGGACTGTTCTGGCCCGAGTCGAGCGAGCAGCAGGCCCGCACCAACCTGAGGCGTGAGCTGCACAATCTCCGTGGTCTGCTGGGGGCGGACGGTGCGCTCGCAGCCGACGGGCCGACGCTCACGTGGACCGGTTCGCCGTCGTGCAGGGTGGACGTCGACACCTTCCGGAACGAGCGGTCGACCGCCCTCGCCGCGCTCGCCGATTCCGACCCCCGGGCATTTCTCGATCACGCGGACCGTGCGATCGACGTGTACCGCGGTGAGCTGATGCCCGGAACGTACGAAGACTGGGTCCTCGACCACCGCGAAGTGCTGCGCCGGCAGTGCGTCGAACTCTGCGGGGCGACGGTGCGGGTGTTGCGGGAGTCGGGAGATGTCGACACGGCGACGGCGTGCGCGCGCCGACGCATCCAGCTCGACCCGCTGGAGGAGGTCGGCTACCGGACGCTCATGGAACTGCAGGCGGCGTCGGGAGACCGGGCAGCGGCGATGACCACCTACCACCGGTGTGCGGCGGTGCTCGAGACCGAACTCGGCGTCGCGCCGAGCCCCGCGACCGCCAGGCTGTTCGACAACCTGCTGGGGGAGCATTCCAAGCCGGGGTCGGCCGGAGCCCACCGGCCCGAACGCGCCCGGACCGCGGTGCCCACTCTGATCGGGCGCGAGCAGGAACGCGGGGAGGTGCATCGGCGGTGGCAGCAGGCCCTGGACGGCAGGCAGGGTCTGCTTCTCGTCTCGGGTGACGCCGGGGTCGGCAAGACCCGGCTGACCACGGAACTCGCGGAGATCGCCCGGGCCGACGGCGCGGTCGTCGCAAGCACGCGCTGTTTCGGACTGCCGGTTCCCGTCGCGCTGGCGCCCGTCGCGGAATGGCTCCGCAGCCCGGACCTGCAATCCGCGATCGCGTCCCTGAACCCGTTGTGGCGGGCCGAGGTCGAACGGTTGGTGCCGAGCGCCGAGTCCTGGCCGCGGCCGGCGACGTCCCGGGCGATGGTCGACGCCTGGCAGCGGCACCGCTTCTTCGAAGGAACGGCGCGTGCGGTGCTGTCGTCCGGCCGGCCCGTGCTGCTCGTCCTCGACGATCTGCAGTGGTGCGACGCGGAGACGACCGCGTGGCTGGCCTTCCTGCTCTCCCTCGAAACGCGCATGCGGGTACTGGTGGCGGCGACCGCCCGCACGGACGAGGTGCAGTCCCGCCGCGACGTGCGGGAGGCACTTCGAGCCCTCAGATCGGCGCGACTGGTGTCGGACCTCGAGGTGGATCCGTTGACCCCGGACGGGACGGCGGAACTGGCACGGTCGCTGGGTGGCCGGACGCTGGACCCGTCGGAGGAGGCGGTTCTGTACGCCGCGACCGGGGGCTACCCGCTGTACGTCGTCGAGGCCGCCCGGATGGTGCCGGGCTCGGACGCGACCGAGGCCGGCGGGGACGCCGGCGACCTCGGCGAGGTGCTGCAGCGGCGGCTCGAACAGTGCTCGGAACCCGCCCGGGACGTCGCCGGCCTGGCCGCAGCGCTCGGCACGGATTTCGACCTGGACCTGCTCAGTGAGGCGAGCGATCTGGACACCGATCCTCTCGTGCAGGCGGTGGACGAACTGTGGCGGCGGAGAATCGTCCGGCCGGAGGGCACCGGCTACGATTTCGTGCACGACCTGGTCCGGGAGGCCGCGTACCGCTCGGTCGGCCCGCCGCGACGGTGGCTCCTGCATCGCCGCCTGGCGCAGGGCCTCGAACTTCTCCACACCGGCCGCACCGACGACGTGGCAGCGCAACTCGCCGAGCAGTATCGGCGCGGCGGGCGTCCCGACCGCGCCCTCCACTATCAGCAGCGGGCAGCCGAGGTGGCGGCCGGCGTGTTCGCGAACGCCGAGGCCCTGCGACACTTCCGGTACTGCCTGGACCTCCTCGAGGCGATGCCTGCCGGTCGCAATCGTGATGCCTGCGAAGTGGAGGTGCGGCAGGGCATGTCTGCGCCGCTGACCACTCTGTACGGGTACTCCTCGGCCGAGCTCGAGCAGACATTGGACCGCACCGCGGAGTTGGGGCAGCAATTGCGCCGGCCGACGGTGGTACTCGCGGCTCTGATCGGATTGTTTGCGGTGCACTTCGTGCAGGGGCACACCGCGCGGGCCCACCGGATCGGCTTGCGTGCCCTCGAACTGTCCGCGGCCGATCCCGCGTTCGAGGGACAGGCGCAGTTCGCCGTGGCGGGGGCTGCCCTGGGCCTCGGCCGTCCGGCGGAGGCGATCGAGCATTTCGACCTCGCGCGGGGTGCGTTCTCCGACGACTATTCCTTCATTCTCGGTACCCGGCTCGAGGTGCACGCCCACGCGTGGGAGTCGCACGCGTACTGGATGATCGGCGACGAAGAGGCGGCCGCGCAGTCGTGTGCGGAGGCCCTCGCGCTGGGCCGGACCTGCGGTCATCCCTACAGTCTCGCGGTCGCGTTGGGATACGCGTCGGTGCTGCACCAGCTGCGCGGCGACGACGTCGCGTTGCTTGCCTCGGTCACCGAGTTGCGGGAACTGTGCGAGCGCTATCACTTCGCGTACTACAGCCAGTGGTCGCAGATCCTCGAAGGCCGGCTTCTCGGCGGCGAACGGGGAATCGCGAAGATCCGCGAGGGACTCGCCGAGTTGCGGCGGCAGCGGGCGTTCGCGCGCATGCCCTACTGGCTCTCGCTCCTGGCGGAGGTGCAGATCGACGTCGGGGACGTGGACGCGGCGCGCGCGACGCTCGATGCGGCCCGGATCGCCGCCGAGCAACACGACGACCGCGGGTGGTTGCCGCAGGTTCCGCGACTGCGCGCGGAAGCCGGACCGTTCGCGGGTGGGCCGTCGCCGCGAACGGTGCGCGAACGCCGGATTCCTACGGTGTGAAGTACCAGGTCAGGCCTGACCGGGGCTGCCCATCCGAGGAGAAGGTCATGAGTACCACCACCGCGAACTCGACACCGACGACGACACCGCCCTACGGGGAACTGGCGGCCGCACTGCGCGGAGAGCTGATCACCCCCGGCGACCCCGGCTACGATGACGCGCGCGCCGTGTACAACGCGATGATCGACCGCCGGCCCGCGGCGATCGCCCGCTGCGCCAATGCCGCGGACGTGGTCGCCTGCGTGCGGTTCGCCCGCGACCAGCACGTCGAGGTCGCGGTTCGCGGAGGAGGACACAACGCGGGAGGTCTCGGAGTATGGGACGACGCCCTCGTGATCGATCTGTCGGGGATGCGGGGTACCACGGTCTCGCCCGCCGACCACACCGTCCGGGTGGACGGCGGATGCACCTGGAGCGACGTCGACCATGCGACGGTGCCGTTCGGCATGGCCACCCCGTCCGGGTTCATCGCCTCGACCGGGGTCGGCGGGCTCACGCTCGGCGGCGGCATCGGCTATCTGACGCGTCGTTTCGGGCTCACTGTCGACAACCTGCTCGGCGCCGACGTCGTCCTGGCCGACGGCACGCTGGTCACGGCGAGCGAACGATCGCACCCGGACCTGTTCTGGGCGCTGCGGGGAGGCGGCGGAAACTTCGGTGTGGTCACCTCGTTCCAGTTCGCATGTCACGACATCGGCGACCACGGCACCGTCGTCGGAGGTCCGGTGCTGTACGACTTGGAAGACACCCCCGACGTGATGCGGTGGTACCGCGAACTCCTGCCGTCGCTACCCGAGGAACTCAACGGGTGGATCGGGCTGCTGACCATTCCGCCGGCACCGCCGTTCCCCGAGGAACTGTGGGGACGCAAGGCGTGCGGCGTCGTCTGGTGCTACACCGGGGAGCCGGACAAGGCCGACGCGGTGTTCGAACCGATCCGGGAATTCGGAAACCCCCTCCTGGTCGGTCTCGGTGAAATGCCCTTCACGGCATTGCAATCGGCGTTCGACGGCCTGTACCCGGCCGGGTTGCAGTGGTACTGGCGCGCCGACTTCGTTCGGGAGATCTCCGACGAGGCCATCGACATCCACCTGGACTTCGGCCGTCAGCTGCCCACCGGCCATTCGACGATGCACATGTACCCCATCGACGGCGCGGCGACTCGGGTGGCCGACGACGCCACGGCGTTCGCGTACCGCGACGGTGGCTGGGCCGGTGTCATCGTGGGCGTGGACCCCGATCCGGCGAACGCCGAGGTCATCACGGACTGGGCGAAGCGGTACTGGGAGTCCCTCCATCCGACGACCGCCGGCGGGGCGTACGTCAACTTCATGATGTCCGAGGGGGAGGACCGCGTCCGCGCCTCGTACCTCGGCAACTACGACCGGCTCGCCCAGGTGAAGGCGAAGTACGATCCGGACAACCTCTTCCACGTGAACCAGAACATCCGTCCCGCGGTCCGGTCGGAGCAGTAGGCGCAGCGTATGGATCCGGGGCACGTGTGGGCGGCGGCATGGCCCGTCCTGATCGGCTCGGCGGTGAGCCTGCTGGCCGTCTGGGTGGTGCTGGCGCTCGTGCTGTGGCGGTCGAGACCCGACGACACCCGGATCGGGGAGACGGTCCGGCTGCTGCCGGACCTGCTCCGGCTCCTGCGTCGGCTGGCGGCCGATCCGGAACTCCCCACGGGTGTGCGGGTTCGGCTCGCCCTGCTGCTGGTCTATCTCGCGGTTCCGATCGACGTGATACCCGATTTCGTCCCCGTCATCGGATACGCCGACGACGTGATCGTCATCGGACTCACGCTCCGTTCGGTGATCCGCCGCGCGGGTCCGCAGGTGGTGGCCCGGCACTGGCCGGGCACCGCTGAAGGGCTCGAGACCGTGCGCCGGGTAACGTGCCTACCCGGCTGCTCGTGACTTCCGGACCGAGAGGAATCGACCGTCATCAGTACCTCCCGAGACCTGCCCGCGTTCACGTACCCCGAGGTGGGTGCGAGCCGCGACCTTCCGTTCCCCGCGGGATACCACCACCTGAGTGAGCAGAAGGTGATCGGTTACGGGGCAGAGGCATTCGACGCCGCGACGGCCCACCTGTGTACCTGGGGGATGCACCGCGACGCGGGGCTCGGCGTGCGGGCCGACTCGCCGACCGCCGCGCCGGGTACATCGGTCGAACTCCGCTGGGGTATCGGCCCGGTTCGGCTGCGGTTCTCCTGCCGGGTCGTCTACGTCGTCGACGAGCCACACCGCAAGGGATTCGCCTACGGGACGCTGCCGGGGCACCCGGAGCGCGGCGAGGAGAGCTTCGTCGTCGAACAGCGGCCGGACGGCGCCGTGGTCGCGACCATCTCGGCGTTCTCGACACCGGGCCGGTGGTTCACCCGGCTCGGCGGACCTGCGGGCCGGGTCGTCCAGCGGGTGATGACGCGCAGGTACCTCGACGTGTTGGGCGAGGCGACACGGTAGGCCGGAGCGTCCGGATCACGTATTCTCGTGGTTGGACCGGACCGGACGGGACCTTTGGGTTCGACCGACTGATCCGATGTGTCCCACCCCTGACTGAGCTGGAGCCGCCGGAATGATGCCCGTACATCTACGCGACAGCGTGATTCCGAAGCACGAGCAACTCCGTGCCATCCTGCTGCACAAGTGCACCAAGGAACTCCAGCCCGGGGATCTGATGACGAGTGAACGAAAACTGATGCAGGACTACGGCGTCAGTCGCATCACCGTTCGCGAAGCGATCGGTCAACTCGTCAACGAGGGCCACCTGGTCCGGGTACGTGGCAAGGGAACTTTCGTGGCGCACCGGCCGGTGCAGTCGAAACTCCATCTGGCCTCGTTCACGGAGGAGATGCGGGCGCAGGGGCACACACCGACCACGGTGGTGCTCCAGAGCGAGGAGGACGCGGCGCCGGAGGCCACCGCGAAGGCACTCCGCATCGCGCCGGACACCACTGCCTATCACGTCAAGCGGCTCCGGCTGGCCGACGGTGAACCGGTCAGCGTCGACGACGGCTGGTTCAACGCCGCACTGCTTCCAGGCCTGCTGGACCTCGACCTGACCGGCTCGATCTACCGGGCGACCGCCGACAAGTACGGCATGCCGATCGACCGGGCGGAGCAGACCGTCAGCGCCGACGGAGCGAGCCAGGAGATCGCGACGCTGCTCGGCATCAAGAAGGGCGCCCCGGTGATGTACTTCGACCGGGTGTCCTTCAGTGGCCCCACCCCGGTCGAGCACACCCGCAGCTGGTACCGGTCCGATCGCTACCAGCTGCAGATGGAAGTGCAGGGGGAGCGGGCTCAGCGCAGCGTCTGAGCCCGGCCGCCCTCCGTTCTACGGCGCCGTCCAGTCGAACAGGGTGTCGCCGGTGTTCACGTCGGATCCAATGCTGTTGGTGGACATCGAATCCGACTTGGAATCCATCACGACGACGGGGCAGACGGCGGAGTACCCGGTGCCGTCGATCTCGGTCGGATCGAATCGCACCACGGGGTCGCCGGCGTCGACCGTGTCGCCTTCGGCCGCCAGCAGGGTGAATCCCTCGCCCTTCAGCTTCACGGTGTCGATCCCCAGGTGAACCAGCACTCCGGCACCGGTCGAGCCGAGGATCACGAACGCGTGCGGGTGCAGTTTGAGGATCTTGCCCGAGATCGGGGCGAGCACGTCGAGGGCGCCGCGGTCGCGCGCCGGTTCGATCGCGACTCCGGAACCGACCATCTGACCGGCGAACACGGGATCGGGCACCTCGGCCAGGGCGAGCACGCGCCCGGGAAGCGGGGCCTGCACGGACAGGCTCACAGGATGTCCTCGATGTCCTCGGCCAACGTGTCCGCCTCGGGACCCACGATGACCTGAACGACGCTGCCTGCTTTCAGTACGCCGTGGGCGCCTGCGGCCTTGAGTGCGGCCTCGTCGACCTTGGCGCCGTCCTTGACCTCGGTGCGCAGCCGGGTGATGCAGGCCTCGATCTCGACGATGTTGTCGGCACCGCCGAGGCCGCTGATGATTGCGTCCGCTTTGGA
>SEEV01000933.1 GCA_004211695.1 Rhodococcus sp. (in: high G+C Gram-positive bacteria) | reverse complement strand
ACCGACCGGCGGTTCGCCGGCTACGACGCGGCCGTGTTGATGGAGGTCATCGAGCACATCGACCCGCCGCGGCTGACCGCACTCGAACAGGTGGTCTTCGGTACCGCGCGGCCGGGGTACGTGCTCGTGACGACGCCCAACGCCGAGTACAACGTGCGCTACGCCGACCTGCACGGTATGCGGCACCGGGACCATCGCTTCGAGTGGTCGCGGCCGGAATTCCGTTCCTGGGCGGCCACGGTCTGCGATGTCCACGGCTACAGCGTCGACTTCCGTCCGGTCGGTGATGACGACCCCGAGGTCGGTTCACCGACTCAGATGGCGGTCTTCACACGGGTGGGAGGCGCCGATGCCTGACATTTCGGTGCCGGCGCTGTCTCTGGTGGTGCTCGTGGGAGTGTCGGGCAGCGGCAAATCCACCTTTGCTGCACACCATTTCGCGCCGACACAGGTGCTGTCGTCCGACTTCTGCCGTGGGCTGGTCGCCGACGACGAAAACGATCAGTCCGCCACCAGGGACGCCTTCGACGTGCTGCTCTACATTGCCGGGACCCGGTTGCGCCGCGGCCTGCTCACCGTGGTTGATGCCACCAATGTCCAACGTGAGTCACGCAAGGCGCTGATCGATCTGGCCAAGTCGCACGACGTCCTGGTCGACGCGATCGTGGTCGACGTTCCCGACGACGTCGCGATCGAACGCAACGCGGCCCGACCGGACCGCGGCTTCGGTTCGCACGTGATTCGCCGCCAGCACAAGGACCTTCGACGGTCGCTGCCGAAGCTCGGCCGCGAAGGCTTCCGCCGGGTGCACGTGCTCAGCGGTGTCGACGAGATCGCTGCGGCGACAGTATCGACCGAAAAGGCGTGGACCGACAAACGGGAGCTGACCGGACCGTTCGACATCATCGGCGACGTGCACGGCTGCCGGAGCGAACTTCAGACGCTGCTCCGTGAGCTCGGCTGGACGCTCGAACCCGACGGCGGGGGCGCCGCCCATCCCGAGGGCCGGATCGCAGTGTTCGTCGGCGACCTCGTCGACCGCGGACCCGACACCCCCGGGGTGCTGCGCCTGGTGATGGGCATGGTGGCGGCCGGAACCGCGCTGTGTGTCTCGGGCAACCACGAACAGAAGCTTGCCCGGGCCCTGCACGGCCGGAAGGTCGCCACCTCGCACGGACTGCAGCAGTCGCTCGATCAGCTCGCCGCGGAATCCGACGACTTCCGCAGGTCCGCGCACACCTTCATCGACGGCCT
>SEEV01000059.1 GCA_004211695.1 Rhodococcus sp. (in: high G+C Gram-positive bacteria) | reverse complement strand
GCCGCCGGAGGACGCACCGCTGTCGATCCTGCACCTCGCGAAGCTCCTGCTGGAGGCCGGACTGCCCGCCGGCACCGTCAACATCGTGCCCGGACTGGGCGAGGTCGCCGGCGACGCGCTCGCGGGTCACCCCGGTATCGACAAGATCAGCTTCACCGGCAGCCCCCGCGTCGGCCGGATCATCGCCAAGCGCGCCGCCGACACGTTCAAGCGGACCACCCTCGAACTCGGTGGCAAGTCCCCGCAGATCATCCTCCCCGACGCCGACCTCGAGGCTGCCCTGGGCGGCACGGCGATGGGGCTGTTCTTCAACCAGGGCGAGGTCTGTGCCGCGGGCACCCGCATCCTGGTGCACCGGTCGCTGTACTCGCAGGTGGTCGACGGCCTCGCCGCCGCCGCGTCCGCCCAGGTCCTCGGCGACCCGTTCGATCCGGCCACCACCATGGGCGCCCTGGTCAACGCGAAGCAGCGCGACGCCGTCCTCGGCTACATCGAGGCCGGACGCAGCGAGGGCGCCCGCGTCGTCGCCGGCGGTGGCCGCCCCGACCTGGACGGGTTCTTCG
This sequence comes from Rhodococcus sp. (in: high G+C Gram-positive bacteria), assembly GCA_004211695.1. Taxonomy (GTDB): domain Bacteria; phylum Actinomycetota; class Actinomycetes; order Mycobacteriales; family Mycobacteriaceae; genus Rhodococcus_F. The sequence goes on along the minus strand of SEEV01000059.1, from coordinate 23,803 downwards.
TCCAGCCGACTATCTTCGCCGACGCGAACAACGACATGAAGATCGCGAAGGAAGAGATCTTCGGCCCCGTCGGCACCGTCATCCCGTTCGACACCACCGACGAGGCGATCGCGATCGCCAACGCCACCGACTACGGGCTGGCCGCGACCATCTGGACGCGCGACGTGTCGCACGCCCACACCCTCGCCGGCAAGGTCCGTGCCGGAGCGGTCGGGGTGAACGGGTGGGCTCCCATCGACCCCGCCCTGCCGTGGGGCGGCATGAAGACCAGCGGCACCGGACGCGAACTCGGCTGGGCCGGAATCGAAGCCAACACCGAGGAGAAGGTCGTCACGATCGTCCTCTGAGCGCCCACAGGATCAACGTCATCGGACAGGAGCAGAAGCGATGAAGACTCAGGCCGCAGTGTTGTGGGAACCCGGTCAGCCCTGGCAGATCGAAGAACTGGAACTCGACCCACCGAAGCACGGAGAGGTGCTGCTGCAGTTGGCGGCGTCGGGGATGTGTCATTCGGACGAACACGTCCGGGACGGCAGCTTGCCACTCGAGTACTACCCGTTCATCGGCGGCCACGAGGGCGCCGGCGTCGTGCTCGAGGTCGGACCGGGCGTCACCAGCGTCGAGAAGGGCGATCACGTCGCTCTCGGATTCATCCCGGCGTGTGGCCGGTGCCGGCAGTGCGCGACGGGGCAGTCCAGCATCTGCGATCTGGGCGCCCACCTGCTCGAAGGCTGGCAGATCTCGGACGGTACGGCGCGGCATCACGTGCGCGGGAAGGACGCCGCCATCCAGTGCCTGATCGGGACGTTCTCGCCGTACACGGTGGTCAACGAGGCGTCGTGCGTCAAGATCACCAAGGACATTCCGCTCGATAAGGCCGCCCTCGTCGGCTGCGGTGTGACGACCGGCTGGGGGTCCTCGGTGTACGCCGCCGGCGTCCAGGCCGGTGAGACCGTCGTGGTGATCGGTATGGGCGGCGTCGGGTGCGGGGCGGTTCAGGGCGCCGCGCTCGCCGGGGCCCGGCACGTCGTGGTCGTCGACCCGTCGGAGTTCAAGCGGGAGCAGGCCAAGATCTTCGGCGCGACCCACACTGCGGCGAGCATCGACGAGGCGCTGCCGCTCCTGCAGGATCTGACGTGGGGCCAACTCGCCGACAAGGTGCTCATCACCGTCGCGAACGCGAGTGGCCGGATCATCGCGCCGGCTATGAGTCTGGTGGCGAAGGGCGGCACCTGCGTCCACGTGTCGGTCGGCGACGTCACGCAGAACGAGGTCGATCTCAATCTGTTCGATCTGACGGCGATGCGCAAAACCCTCAAGGGTGCGTGGTTCGGCAACGCGAACATCCGGTTCGACATCCCCCATCTGCTGCGCCTGTACATGGAGGGTCAGCTGAAGCTGGACGAGATGATCACGAGGACATACACACTCGATCAGATCAACGACGGTTACGAGGCCATGCGGAGGGCCGAGAACGTGCGCGGAGTCATCATGTACTCGTAGATCGGCACGGCCGGGAGCGGTGGGCGATGCACGCTCCGCCGCTCCCGGCATGGTTCCCTGTCCCGATGCCGCGACGAAGATCTTCGGCCCTGGGTCTCGTCGTCTCGGGAGTGGTCGTTCTCAATCTCGGCGGGGTTCATTGATACCGTGGTCGCATGATCGCTGGTGGGGCAGGTACGCGTCGTGCCTAAGCTCGTGGATCACGATGAGCGTCGGCGAAGCATCACCGCCGCTGCCTGGCGGCTGATCGCCGCCCGCGGCATCGACGCGGCCAACATGCGCGACATCGCGACCGAGGCCGGGTACACCAACGGCGCCCTGAGCCACTATTTCGCCGGCAAGGACGAAATCCTCCGGACGTCGTACGAGCACATCTCCGAGGCCACCGATCGCCGGATCTCGGAGGCGCTCGGCGACGCGACCGGACTGGACGCCCTGCGCATCCTCTGCCGCGAAGTGATGCCGATCAACGAGGAGCAACTCCTCGAAGCCCGTATCGCCGCCTCGCTGTGGCCTCGGGCCATGTACGACGAGCAGATGGCCGCCACCAACCGCCGGACGATGGACAACTGGCGTGAGCAGATGGCCGTCTTCCTGGAGCAGGCGCGCGCGGAGGGCACCGTCGGCGACATCGACGTCAGCATCGTGGTGGAGCAACTCCTGAACATGATGATGGGCATGCAGATTCTCGGTGTCCTCACGCCGGGCGAGACGTCGGCGGCGCGCCAGCTCGAGATGCTCGAGCAGTTCGTCACCGCACTCTGAACCGTCGGCGGCTCCACCAAAATCGTTGTCCTGGAATCCGATAGAACTCCATTTTTGACCGAACGGTCAGTATGTTCGGCTCGAAACTCACTGTTTACATGAGGGCACCCCGGCTGTAACGTACGTCACTAAGCTTTTTATTCAACACCCGTAGAACCAAAGGATCGCGACATGCCCACCCTTTCCCCCGCGCGTATCGACCATCCGCTGTCGCTGCCGACCGTCGAAGAGATCGCATCCCTCCGCGAAATCCTCGAGGCCGCCGACGCGCTGACCGAGCAGACGCGATTCGTCTACGTCGGCCTCGAGGAACCGGACAAGTCGACGCTGTACACGGCCGACGCACCTGAGACCGATCGGCGATTCCGCGTTCTGCTGCACGACATCTCGTCGCCGAACGCGGTGGACGTCGTGGTGTCCGTGACGCAGCGGTCGGTGATCAGCTCGGTGGTGCTCGACGCCACCCGTGACGGTCAGATGCCGGTTCTGGACGAGGAGTTCGAACTCGTCGAGCAGGTGCTGTCCGGCGACGACCGCTGGCTGGCCGCGCTCGCCGCCCGCGGCCTCGACGTCGCCGACGTCCGGGTCGCTCCCCTCTCCGCCGGCGTCTTCGACTACGAGGGCGAAGAGGGCAAGCGGATCCTCCGGGGGCTCGCGTTCCGCCAGGACCACCCGAAGGACCATGCCTGGGCCCACCCGATCGACGGGCTCGTCGGATTCGTCGACGTCATGAACCGGACCGTCACCGACGTTCTGGACCTCGGCGCCGTCCCGATTCCCGAGGAGTCCGGCAACTTCGACGACCTCGCCGTCACCGGCCCGCTGCGCACCACGCAGAAGCCCATCGAGATCACCCAGCCCGAGGGCCCCAGCTTCGTCGTCGACGGCAACCGCGTCGACTGGGAGAAGTGGTCGTTCCGCGTCGGTTTCGACGCCCGCGAAGGCCTCGTCCTCCATCAGCTCGGATTCGCCGACGGCGACCGGGTCCGCCCGATCATCCACCGCGCGTCCATCGCCGAGATGGTGGTCCCCTACGGCGACCCCTCCCCGGTGCGGTCGTGGCAGAACTACTTCGACACCGGCGAATACATGGTGGGCCGCTACGCCAACGCCCTCGAACTCGGTTGCGACTGCGTCGGTGACATCACGTACTTCGACGCCGTCATCGCCGACGAGTTCGGCGGCCCCAAGACGCTGAAGAACGCGGTGTGCATGCACGAGGAGGACTTCGGTGTGCTGTGGAAGCACACCGACCTGTGGGCCGGCTCCGCCGAGACCCGCCGCCAGCGCCGTCTCGTCATCTCCTTCTTCACCACGATCGGCAACTACGACTACGGCTTCTTCTGGTACCTGTACCTCGACGGCACCATCGAGTTCGAGGTCAAGGCCACCGGCGTCGTCTTCACGTCGGGTCACCCGGGCGGCGACTACCCGTACGCCTCGGAGATCGCACCGGGCCTCGGCGCCCCGTACCACCAGCACCTGTTCAGCGCCCGCCTCGACATGATGATCGACGGCGACCGCAACTCCGTCGAGGAGGTGCAGACCAAGCGGGTGAAGATGGGTCCCGGCAACCTGCACGGGAACGCCTTCACCCTCGAGCGCACCCCGCTGACGAAGGAGTCGGAGGCGCAGCGCCTCGCGGACAACAGCGTCGGACGCGTGTGGCACATCAGCAACCCGAACAAGCTGAACCGGCTGGGCAAGCCGGTGGCGTACGCACTCCACCCGGAGGGCCAGCCGATCCTGCTGGCCGACGACGACTCGTCGATCGCGGCGCGGGCGACGTTCGCCACCAAGCACCTGTGGGTCACCCAGTTCGACGAGAAGGAGCGTTACGCGGCAGGCGATTTCGTGAACCAGCACGCGGGCGGCGCCGGTCTGCCGAGCTTCGTCGCCGGCGACCGCGAACTCGAGAACGAGGACGTCGTCGTGTGGCACACGTTCGGGCTCACCCACTTCCCGCGCCCGGAGGACTGGCCGATCATGCCCGTCGACTACACCGGATTCACGTTGAAGCCCAACGGCTTCTTCGACCGCAACCCCGCCCTCGACGTCCCCCGCACCGCGTCGAAGCACTGCTCGACCGGGGGCAGCAGCTGCCACTCCGACGGAGGATCCGATGTCTGACACCACCACCACGACCGGCGGGGCCGGCAAGTTACGCGGATCCATCGGCGTCGTCGGGATCGTCTTCCTCGTCATCGCTGCCGCCGCGCCGCTGACCGCGATCGGCGGCGCGCTGCCCGTCATGATCGCGATCGGCAACGGCGCGGGCGCCCCGACCGCCTATCTCATCGCGGCGCTCGTCCTGCTCGTCTTCAGCGTCGGGTACGCGGCGATGAGCAGCCACATGGTCGACACCGGCGCGTTCTACGCCTACGTCGCCAAGGGCCTGGGCGAATCCTGCGGGCTCGGTGCCGCCGGCCTCGCACTGCTGACCTACACCGCAATCCAGGCCGCCGTCTACGGGCTGGCCGCCGCCACCATCCAGGGCCTGGTCGTCCAGTACGGCGGACCCGACCTGCCGTGGTGGATGTGGGCGCTGGTTCTCATCGCCCTCGTGGCCGTGCTCGGCTACCGCAGCATCGACCTGGGCGCCAAGGTCCTCGGGGTTCTCCTCGTGCTCGAGATCGGCATCATCCTCGCGTTGTCGTTCGGCGTGCTGGTGAAGGGCGGTGCGGCCGGCATCGACTTCGCGTCGTTCACCCCGACGTCGTTCTTCAGCGGGTCACCCGGTGTCGCGTTGATGTTCGCGATCGCGTCGTTCATCGGATTCGAGGCCACCGCGATCTACGGCGAGGAGGCGCGCAACCCGCGCCGCACCATTCCCATCGCCACGTACGCGGCCGTCATCGTCATCGGACTGGTCTACGCACTGGCGAGCTGGGCCGTGGTCCTCGCGTTCGGCAGCGACAACGTGGCCGCGGCCGCCGCCGACGACCCGGCCGGGCTGACGTTCGCCGCAGCCGCGCACTTCCTGGGCGGTCCCGCCGCCGACGTGATGGCGATCATGCTGGTCACGAGCCTTTTCGCCGCGCTCCTGGCCTTCCACAACGCCATCTCCCGATACGTGTTCGCCCTGGCCCGCAAGGGCGCCGCTCCGCGGGCACTGTCGCGCACCCACGCCAAGCACGGTTCCCCGCACATCGGCTCGATCGCCCAGACGATCTCCGCGACGGTGGTCGTGGGAGTGTTCGCCCTCGTCGGCGCGGACCCGGTGCTGGAACTGTTCACCTGGATGGCGGGCCTGGCCACCGTCAGCATCCTGGTACTGATGGTCCTCACCAGCGTCGCGATTATCGCGTTCTTCGCCCGCACCCGGCTGGACACCCGGATCTGGCACACCCGCATCGCTCCCGTCCTGGGTTGCGTGGGTCTGGTGGCGGTCACCGGATTGGTGCTCGACAACTTCACCACGTTGATCGGCGGGTCGGCACTGCTCGCCGACATCCTGCTGGCCGTCATCGCACTGTTCTTCGTCGCCGGACTGGTGGTCGCCCGATTTACTCAGCAGAGCCGGGCGGACGTCGAGCAGCGTCGCGAACTCACACCCACGATCTGAGTCCGACGATGTTCGAGATCCCGGCCGTGCACGCGGCGATGTTGGTCGGAGCCGTCGGCGCCGTCATGCCGATGTGGCGGGCGCACGGCACCGACTGCAGGGTCCGGATCGCGCACGGCGCGATGGCGGTGTCCATGGTGGCCATGATGATTCCCGGTGCGCCGGAATGGATTCATCTGCTGGAGGGTGGTGTCCTCATCGCCCTCGCCCTGTTCGTCACCGGCGAAACGATGCACCGCCGGACCGCCGTCCCCTGTGCGGTGGACCTCACGGCCATGGGAGTGCTGCTACTGCTCGCTCCGACGGCGGCACCGATGCCGGCGGCGTCGGCCTCGGTGCCGCCTGGGCACCATCACGGCGGCGCCGGAATCTCGACGGGCTGGCTGCCCGTGGTCGTCCTCGTGTGCTGGGCCCTGTTGGCACTGCACCTCTTTCGATCCACCCCACCCCGCGAACGCCGGTCCGGTGTCAGAACCGCGGCGGCGGGATCCGCACTGATGATCCTCGGCATGGCCCCGATGGCCGTCTGACCGCTCTCCCCGACCGCAAACCTTGGAGGAACCGATGAGTTACGCCGATGCCGTCTACACCCACGGCAAGGTCTTCACCGTCGACGAGAACTTCGCCATCGCCTCGGCCCTGGCGGTGCGTGACGGACTCGTCCAGGCGGTGGGCAGTGACACCGAGATCGAGGCGTTGATCGGGCCGGACACCGTGGTCACCGACCTGGGCGGGAAGACCGTGCTCCCGGGAATCAACGATTCACACCTGCACGCCATCGCGTACGGTCTGGACACACCGCCGATGTCGCTCGACGTGTCGTTCCCGACGGTCCGTTCGATCGCCGACGTCCGCGAACTCGTGCGTGAGGCCGCCGCGGCGGCCGAGGATGGCGAGTGGATCATCGGAACCGGCTGGGACGACGGCTATCTCGACGAGTGCCTCGCCGAATCCGGACGGACCCCGACCCGCTGGGACCTCGACGAGGTGTCCCCGAACAACCCGGTGTTCCTGCAGGACTTCTCCCGGCACACGTCGTGGGTGAACAGCGCGGCGCTCGCGCTCGCCGGGGTCGACGAGACGACCCCGCTGCCGCCCGGCAGCCTCATGCCGGTCGGTGCCGACGGACTGCTGACCGGCATCGTCATGGAGGGTGCGCAGGCCCTCGTGCAGCGCGTTCTTCCCACCCTCACCCGGGAGCGCCGCGAGGAGGCACTCCGCTCCGCGATCTCGATCCTGCAGAGCGAGGGCATCACCAGCTTCACCGATCCGGCGATCGGGCCCGGCGGCGAAGCCCTCGCGGGTGGCGCGATGGGCGCGGAGGGCCTCGAGGTGTACGCCGACCTGGCCCGCCGCGGCGAACTGGGTGCCCGCGTCAACCTGCTCCTCCTACCCACCGGAATGTCGGGATCTGCCGAGGATTTCGGGCAGAACCTCGTCGGGATCGACGTTCCGGAGACCATGGATCCGAGGATGTTCCGCGTGCTCGGGGTGAAGGTGTTCGCCGACGGCATCCCGCCCAGCAAGACCGCGTGGATGCACGAGGAGTACGTCGGCGGCGGCTGCGGTTCGCTCTGCGTCGGCGGCGACACCGACGAACGTCAGGTGTACGAGGTGACCGAGATGATCCGCATCGGCCACGAGGCCGGCCATCAGATCGGTGTGCACGTCACCGGCGACCGCGCCATCGACACCGTCGCCGACGCGATCATCGCCGCGCAGAATGCGCACCCCCGCGAGGATGCCCGGCACTACCTCATTCACGGCGACTTCATCAGCGAGGCCACCCTGAAGCGTCTCGCCGAGAACGGCATCGGAGTCAATATGAACCCGACGATCAAGTGGACCATCGCCGATCTGGAGGTCGGGGTGGTCGGGGCCGAACGCGCCGCCTACGAATGGCCGTACCGCAGCGCCGTCGAATCCGGGGTCCACCTGATGAGCAGTTCGGATGCTCCTGTCACCCCGCCTGATTGGCGGCAGGGCATCTCGACGATGGTCCTGCGCGAGAGCAAGGCCAGCGGCGTGGTCAGCGGTCCCGATCAGTGCATCGGACTCGCGGACGCCGTCCGCACCTACACCATCAACGCGGCCTGGCAGGACTTCGCCGAGGAGTGGAAGGGATCCCTCGAACCCGGCAAGGTGGCCGACCTGTGCATCCTCGACGGCGACCTCGAGACCGCCGACCCGCACGACATCCCGGCAATGCAGGTCGTCACCACGGTGCTGGGCGGGAAGGTCGTGTTCCAGCGCGTGCTCGAGAGCGTCCGGTAAGCGCTCTACCAGTGTTCGAAAGCCGGTCCGCCGTATCGTCGGCGGACCGGCTTTCGGCGTCCTATCCTATCCACCGGTTCACTGAGCCCAGGCCGCCTCGGCGATCCAGTATTCACTGCCGTCGGCGCTGATTCCGCGTTGCCAGTCGGTGGTCCGCCGCAGGTTCGGCTCCACGCGGGCAGTGGCCGCGTCGGCGCCGTCCGGTCCGTCTTCGCGGGTCTGCCAATGGACCCAGTTGACCTCGTTGCCGTCCTCGTCGTGCACGAAGAGGTCGACGTGGTGCCACCCGTACCGGTGCGTGTCGGCGTAACAGGTCAGGAATGTCCGATGATGATGTGAATAGTCCACGAGATACCTCCGGGGCCGCGGCGATCTTTCGCCCTACGCTAGAAGCGGTTCGAGCCCTACGGAAGCCGAGAAACCTTTACCTCCGTGGGGGTCACCCGGTCAGTGGTTCGTGCCGGCCGGCAACGTGAACGTGAAGACGGCCCCGTGCGGATCGTTCTCCCGCGCACCGAGCGTGCCGCCCTGCCTGGTGATGATGCGATGGCTCAGCGCCAGCCCGATTCCGTGCCCCGTGGACTTCGACGTGAACGCGCCGTCGAAGATTCGCCCGTCCGGGATGTGGGAGAGGCCCTTGCCGTGGTCCTCGACGCGGACGACGCCCTCCGATTCGGTGGCCTCGGTGCGGACCGTCACGACACGCTCGGCCGGCGGCCATTCCGCCATTTCGTCGATCGCGTTGAAGCACAGGTTCAGAACGACCTGCCCGGTGAGCACGCGCTCGCACACGACGGACACGTCCGTGTTCGCACGGAGGTATTCGACGCGAACCCCCTTCTGCCGCGCCCGAATGTCGATGAAGTATGCGCATTCGTCGACGATGTCGTTCAGGTCGACGGTCTGCTGGGACTCCTCGAGTTGCGTCACGTATTCGCGGAGGCTCCGCACGATCTGATTGGCCCGGTCGAGTTGCTTGCGCGCTTCCCGGAGGCCCCAACTCACCTCGTCGCGGCGGCTCTCGCCGTCGTCGAGTCGGCTCTGGGTTCCCGCGATGAAGTTGGTGGCGGCCGCGAGGGGCTGGGCAAGCTCGTGAGCGATCGCCATCGCCATGTCGCCCATCGCGTTGTAGCGGGCGAGGTAGTTGAGGTACTGCGAATCCCGTTCGTGCTCTTGTTCGGTGTGGACGTGTTCGGTCACGTCGTGAAAGAGCAGCAGGTGGCCGCTGAGGTCGTTCTCGATGGCGATGTGCTGACAGCTACCCGCATGCCACCGGCGCTGCGCGGACGGCAGTTCGACTTCGTAGCGCAGGCCTTGCGAGCCGCCGTCGGCGGTCGTCAGCTCGAGGGCGCGTCGCACACTCTCGCGCGACTGTCCGGCCCGGCAGAACTCCGTGAAACGCTCGCCGACAAGCGATGCCACCGGAACCTCGAGGAGTTGCGACGCCGCCTCGCTCGCATACGTGATCCGGCTGTCGTCGTCGAGCACCAGAATTCCCTCGGCCATGTTCCGCAGAAAGGCCGCCAGCCGGGCCTCGGTCCGGGTGAGATCCGCCTCGGTGCGGGTGAGGTCGCGGCGCATCGAGGCTTCCTGCTCGATATCGCGGAACTGGACCATCACCACGGTCCTCGTGTTCAGTTCGACCCGCACCGCGATCGCCTCGGTCAGGACCTCCCTCCCGCTCTTCGCGCGATACGCCCACTCGGTGACAGCGACTCCCCGCTCGACCGCCTCCTGAAGCCATCGTCGCCCCACCGATCGCCGGTAGCGTTTCGCACGCGAACTCATGTCCGGCGCCTTGAGCGGTTTGAGCTCCTCGACCGTGAACTCGAGCAGTTCCGATGCGGCCCTGTTCGCCCAGAGGATGTCCTTCGTCGCCGCATCATGGACCAGGACGCAGTAGCGGAGGGACTCGACGAGTCGCTCGTAGTCGGACGGCGCGAGATCGGACACTGCAGCCTCCTTCGGCTCGATTCGAGTCTACTGAGCGGACGGACGCGGAACGCGATAGGGAATTCCTTCAGTCCGGAGCGACATCTCTGCACGCAGGCGGGGGGAAGCACCGATTGAGTGAAGCCGGCCGGCTCAATAGCGTGAATGTCACACGAAACACGCCACACCCCTTCTACTTCGCGTCGATCGGAGTATTCGATGACCAACGCACCGACCCTGGACATTACGGACACCACCGCGAGCACACGGTTGTCGTTCGAGGACGTCCTCGAACACGTCGCTGTGCGGCGGGAGGAGTTCGCTCGCCAGAAGTTCGTGCCCCGCGACATGATCGACGAGTTCAAGGAGATCGGCATCTATCGCGCGGCGACGCCCCGCCAGTTCGGTGGCGACGCACTGCCGCCGAGCGAGTTTCTGCGGATGATCGAACGCATCTCCGCGGTGGATGCCTCCTCGGGCTGGGTCGCGAGCTTCGGCTCCGCCCTCGTCTATCTGGCGGCACTGCCACTCGCCACGCAGGCGGAGCTGTACAAGGACAGCCCGGACCTCGTCTTCGCCGGCGGATTGTTCCCGGTCCAGCCCGCCGAACAGGTGCCGGGTGGTTTGAAGATCACCGGCCAGTGGAAGTTCGCCAGCGGATGCAAGGGCGCCGACATCCTCGGTGTCGGAATCCGCGGCGGCGAGTCCACCGCCGGAAAACCCCGCACCGCACTGCTGTGGCCGAAGGACGTCGAGATCGTCGAGAACTGGGACGTCCTCGGTCTGTCCGGAACCGGGAGCCACGAACTGAAGGTCGACGGCGTCGTCGTGCCCGAGGACTGGACCTTCATCCGAGGCGGAACCCCGACCGTCGACGAACCCCTCTACCGCTATCCCTCCATCGCCTACGCCGCTCAGGTCCTCGCCGTCGTCAATCTCGGCGTGGGACGTGCGGCCCTCGATCACGCTCTCGAGGTCGGTGCGGGACGAACGGGCATCACCGGGGCGCCCAAGCTCGCCGATCGGGCCTACTACCGCATCGACCTCGCGAAGGCCGAGGCGACGCTGCGGTCGGCCCGCGCCTTCTTCTACGAGGTCACCGACGAGGCGTACGCCACGGTCGTCGCCGGCGATCCGGTCCCGGACCGGCTTGCGGCGCTTCTCCGGCTGTCCTCGACACACGTGGCCAAGGCGGGAGCCTCCGCCGTCCACACCGCGTTCCAGCTGTCCGGCACCGGCGCGATCTACGACGGCAACGCGATGCAGCGCTACATGCGCGAGGCCCTGGTCCCACCGCAGCACGCTTTCCTCGGGGACGGCATCTACGACAGCGCCGGGGCGGTGCTCATGGACATCCCGCCCTTCCCCGGCTTCATCTGACCACCCCGTTCGAATCGAGGAGATCATCGTGAGTGACACCAAGACCGCACCGCTGCGAGTGTTGTTCTGCATCGGCATCAACCAGAACTTCTTCGACCTCCCGACCGGCCAAGGCGGGCTGGTGTGGAAGGCGTTCTCCGGAATGATGGACGCGGTGGCCGACACACCCGGCGTTCGGGTGATCGGGGACATCGACGACGACAGCCACATGGTCGGGCCGTCGGACGGCTGGCCCTGGACCTGCTACATCCTCGCCGACGTCGACACCCAGGAGACGGTCAAGGCCGTCTGCAACCTCTTCCGCACCACCCAGGTGGGCGAGTACACGCTGTGGCGGTACGCGAAGATCGAGGCCCGCATCGGTCGTGCGCTCACCGTCCGTGAAGACGTCGATCTCGGCGTGTGACCGGAATGCAGTCGGCGGCACTGACCGAGCGCATCGAGAGACGCGAGGCCGTTCACCGCGTGATGTGCCGCTACATGGAGTTGTGCGACGTTCCGTCCGTGAACTTTTCGCTCGACGAGCTCGCGTCGCTCTTCACTCACGACGCGGTCTGGGAGGGAATCGGCAGCGCCTACTCCGGCAAGTTCGGTAAGCGGGTGGGCCGCCGCGCGGTGATCGGGATGCTCGCCGAGTATCTCCCCCCGAGCACGCATTTCCGCAGAAACGTGCACCTCCTCGGAAGTGCGCAGATCGACGTCGACGACACCCCGGCGCGGGGGCGGTGGATCATGCAACAGCTGTCCACCTATGAGGACGGATCGTCCGAATTGCTCGTCGCGCGTGTCACCGCCGAGTGTGAGGTCCAAGGCGGTACCGCCCGAATCAAGCACTTCACGACCGAGAAGCTGTTCGTGACTCGCCTCGACGAGCCGACACGACTGTTCGAATCGAATTGAGAGAGAACGTGATGACCACTTCACTGGATCCCACCACCACCGACACCCACTTCGCGGACCTCGTCGCCGACGACCGGGTCGCCGGGTCGCTGTACACCGACCCCGACATGTTCGAGGCCGAGCTGGAGAAGATTTTCTACCGCACCTGGGTGTGGGTTGCCCACGAGAGCGAGATCCCCGAGGCCGGTAGCTACAAGATGGCGACCATCGGCCGGCAACCGGTGATCGTCAACCGGGACCGCAAAGGAAACTTCAACGTCCTGCTGAACCGGTGCCGCCACCGCGGGGCGAGCGTCTGCGAGGTGCCCAAGGGCAAGGCCAACGGCTTCACCTGCCCGTACCACAGCTGGTCGTACGCCCTCGACGGTCGTCTCCGCGGGATTCCCTACCCCGACGGCTACGACGAGGACCTCGACAAGAAGGACCTGCCCCTGCAGAGCCTGCGGGTCGAGTCGTACGCCGGGATGATCTTCGCCAGCTTCAACCCCGACGTCGAACCCCTCGACGACTTCCTCGGTGACGCGAAGGTGTGGATCGACCTGTTCATGAAGCAGGGTGCCGGCTACCCGATCAAGACTCAGGGCGAGCACTGCTTCCGATTCCGTGGGAACTGGAAGATCCAGCTGGAGAACACCACCGACGGCTACCACTTCCCCATCGTGCACCGCTCCTGGATGTCGTCCGTGGATGCCGAGACGGCGGACATGCTCTCCTTCATGACCGACGACAACGCGGTGACGCACGCGCTCGGAAACGGCCACAGCGTCGCGATCATGGTCCCCGAACACGTCGACCTCGACCACGACGACGGCAGCGAGAAGATTCAGGCGCGTTTCGATCACATCGTCGAGGAACTGTCGAAGACGATGCCCGCCGACAAGGTCCGCCGCATCGTCCGCTCGATGCACGGAGCCGGGTTCAATCTCAACATTTTCCCCAACGTCGCGATGTCGATGTCGTTCTTCCGCGTGCTGCGCCCCATCTCGGTCGACGAGACCGAGATCCGGCACATCGCCCTAGGCATGGACGACGGACCGGAGATCGTCAACCGGGAACGTCTGCGGATCCACGAACACTTCCAGGGCCCGTTCGGGTTCGGCAGCCCCGACGATTCCGAGGCCTGGGACCGGGTTCAGCGCGGATCCCGCGGTGCCCCCGGAATGCCGATCATGGTGAACCGCGGCCTCAATCGTGAGGGGCTCGACAGCAACGGACACCGCACCTCGCACGTCACCGACGAGACCGGAATGCGCGAGGCGTACGCAATGTGGAAGAAGATGATGAACGATGAGCACTGACCTCATGACCGCCCAGCTCTCCGACACCCGGGTGCTGGAGGCGATCGAACTCGTCTGGCACGAAGCGGCCCTCCTCGACGCCAAGGACTACCAGAGCTGGGACGCCCTCTGGACCGACAGCGGCCGGTACGTCATTCCCATCGACCCGGACATCGACGACTTCGACGGTTCGCTGAACATGGTCAACGACGACACCCGGATGCGGCGCATGCGCATCGAACGGTTGACGTCCGGCTATTCCATGTCCGCGCTGGCCGCAGCCCGGACGGTCCGCACGGTGTCCCGCTTCACGGTCGAGGAACGGACCGACGACTCGATCACGCTGCGGTCCGCGCAAATCCTCGTCGGATTCAAGCGCGACGAACAGCAGACTCTGGCCGCCGACGTCACGCACCGCGTCCGCTACACCGACACCGGGCCGCGGTTGGACCTGAAGGTCATCCGGCTCGTCAACTCGCAGGGGGCGGTCAACGCCTCCGGCTACCTCCTCTGAGCTTCCCCCTCTTCCCAGCCGACAAGGAGTTCGACATGGATCATGTCGCAGTAGTCACGGGCGCCGGACGCGGACTCGGCGCCGCCATCGCCCGTCAGCTGCACGACCGCGGATATCGGGTGGTGGTTGCGGACATCGACGAGGCCGCAGCGAAAGAGACCGCGGCGGAACTGGATGCCTCCGGCAACAGCGCCGTCGCCGCGTCGCTCGACGTCCGGAAGAAGACCGACTTCGAGTCCCTGCGCGACCACGTTGTCGATCTCTGGGGTGGGGCGGACGTGCTCGTCAACAATGCCGGCCGATCCCAGACCGGCTCGTTGATGGACATTGCGCCGGAGGAGTTCTCGGACATCGTCGAGATCAACCTCAATGGTGCGTTCCTCGGCTGCCAGGTGTTCGGACGCTACTTCGCCCAGCGTGGCTACGGGCGCATCGTCAACATCGCCTCCCTGGCCGGCCAGAACGGCGGCACGGCGACCGGGGCCCACTATGCGGCCGCGAAGGGCGGCGTCGGCACGCTGACCAAGGTCTTCGCCCGGGAACTCGCGGCGTCGGGTGTCACCGTCAACGCGGTGTCCCCGGGACCGCTGGATCTCCCGGTGGTGCGCGAGACGGTGCCGGCGGACAGGCTGGCGGCCATTCTCACCACCATCCCGGTGGGCACACTGGGGTCGCCCGACTTCGTCGCCGAGACGGTGGCACTCCTCGCGTCTCCGGCGGCCGCGTCGGTGACCGGGGCCTGCTGGGACATCAACGGCGGCCTGTACATGCGATAACCCGTCCGCGCGACGAGAAGGATCATCATGAGTTTGTTCACGGTCACAGTGGCGGAGATAGTCGAGGAAACGCCGGACATCAAGTCCTTCCGGCTGGTTCGGACGGACGGCTCCCCGTTCGACCCGTACCCTGCCGGCGCCCACATCGACATCCTCGGGCCCACGGAGGTCCTCACCCAGTACTCGCTGTGCAGCCCGCCGCACGAGTCCGACTCCTACGTCGTGGCGATCAAGCGGGAGGACGGACCGCGCGGCGGCTCGGCCGCACTGCACGATCGCGTGACGCTCGGCAGCGAGTTGCAGATCAGCCGGCCGCGAACTCTGCTCACCCTGGCCGAGGAGGCCGATCGTCACATCCTCGTCGCCGCGGGCATCGGCCTCACCCCGATGCTGAGCCTGGCGTTCGCGTTGCATCGGCAGGGACAACCGTTCGACCTGCACTACTTCGCCCGGGCGAGAGGGCAGGCGGCCTTCGTCGAGTTGCTGGAGGCGTCCGAATTCCACCGGGACGTGCAGCTGCATTTCGGCCTCACGAGGGACGACCAACTCTCGGCACTCGAGAAGATCCTCGCGGACGCGTCGGCCGCGACGCATGTCTACACGTGCGGCCCCGAGGGTTTCATGACCCGGGTCCGCGAGTTGGCGGAACCGGCGGTCGGCGAGGACGCGGTTCACTTCGAGCATTTCGAGGCGGCCGCCCCGGTCTCAACCGGGGAGGACACGGCCTTCGAGCTGGAACTCGATACCGGCGAGGTATTCGAGGTTCCGGCCGGAGAGTCCATCGCCGAGGTGCTCGAAAAGAACGACATCGAGATCGACACGTCGTGCCGGGAGGGCATCTGCGGGACCTGCGTCCTGGATGTGCTGGGGGGCGAGCCCGACCATCGGGACAACTGCCTCACCAAGAGCGAAAGGAAGGCGGGCGACAGAATCGCGGCGTGTGTGTCGCGCGCTCGATCCGGGCGGCTCGTCGTCGAACTTCCGTGAGGACGTCTCACCGTCGATGACGGCGAGACGTCATCGCGGAACCGCAATTCCGGCTTGCAGGATGTCGCGCACGAGAACCGCAATGCTCTCTGCTCCGGTCTTCTCCTTGATCCGGGTGCGATGCACGTCGACCGTCTTCACGCTGATACCCAACTCCTTGGCAATGTTCTTGCTCGGCAATCCTTCGAGCACGAGCGCGAGTATTTCTCGTTCCCGCGCCGTGAGCGCGTCGATCCGGGCCTGCAATTCGGCTCTCGTGCGCCGCTCGCCGAACCGTTGACGCGCCACTCGGAGCGCATCCTGTATGACGTCGAGCATGTGCTGCGGATCGTAGGGTTTCTCGATGAACGTCAGCGCGCCCCGTTGGAGCGCCCGCACCGACATCTTGATGTCACCGTGCGCCGACACGAAGATGATCGGTATCGGCGATTCGTCCGCCAGCAGCACCTCCTGGAGCTGGAAGCCCCCGACCTCCGGCATCCGGACGTCCAGAACCAGGCAGGCCGGTAGGTCGCGCCGGTACCCCTCGAGGAACGACTGCACCGAGAAATAGGATTCCGCCTTGATGTCGACCGAATCGAGAAGCCACGCAAGCGATGCGCACAACTCCTGATCGTCGTCGACGATGTACACGCGCGTTTCCTGCTGCTCCATTGAATCCCGCCTCGAGACGACTGCCTGCTTCCCCATCCAGTGAACACCGACGCTGTCGGAAGCGATAGCCAACTGAAGAAATCCCCTACTCGGATAGGCGACTTACTGCGAGAAAGTAGCGTCGCCGCCACTGTTCCAGCGCATGACGTGCGTCATATTCTTCTCGAGGGAAGGCGGATGCACTGCGAATTCACGACTTCCCGTTCCGACTCATGGAGGCTGAAATGCCCGAACTCACTACCATGCAATCGACCTTTCGTGCCGCGATGGCGAACCTGCCGGCCGCGGTCAACATCGTGACCACCGACGGCCCTGCCGGGCGCTGCGGAATGACGGTGACCGCCGTCTGCTCGGTCACCGACTCCCCGCCCACCGCGCTCGTGTGCGTGAATCAGAACAGCGCCATGCACAACGTGTTCCAGCAGAACGGCCGAGTCGGTATCAACGTGCTCTCCGGCGACGACGAAGAACTCGCCATGCACTTCGCGGGGGCGACGAAAGTGGCGATGGCGGACCGCTTCCAGTGGGACATCTGGGAAGAAGACACCGCCGACGGTGTTCCGGTCCTGCGCGCCGCCCATGTCGTTCTCGCCGGCCGGATCGCGGACAGCAAGACCGTCGGGTCGCATTCCGTGATGTTCGTCGAACTGGACCGCGTCCAGACCCGTGCACAGGGCGACAGCCTCGTCTACTTCCAACGCAAGTTCCATCGCCTGTCGGTCCCCGTCGAGTCGCCCGACTGGTTGTTCTACGACGAATGGTCCGATCCGATCACCGTGACGCCCGCCCTCGTTCCAGCCCATTCCGGAGGTAAGTAGACATGGCCACCTCGTCGCCACCCGACCGCATCGCGTCGGATTCCGACCTGCGCGTGCTCGCCGATACCCGTGCTGCCCTGACGTTTCGGCTCAGCGCCCTGGTACTCGCTCTGTTCCTGCCCCTGCCGATTCTCGGTGGCTTCACCTCGGTTCTCGACGGCGTCGTCTTCAGCGGGGTGACCGTGGCGTGGCTCTACGCGGTCGCGCAGTTCGTCGTCGCCATCGTCGTGGCCCGGTACTACATGACGCGGGCTGCCGAACTCGACTCACGAATCACTGCTCGGGCGAAGGGATAACGCACCATGAACCTCGTCTCTGCGTCGCTCTTCGCAGCACTCGTCGCGGTCACCCTGATGATCACCGCGTGGGCATCGCGGCGGAACAAGTCCGCCGCCGATCACTACGTCGCGGGCGGCAGCCTCACCGGCAGGCAGAACGGTGTCGCTATCGCCGGCGACTTCATCTCTGCCGCATCGTTTCTCGGAGTCACCGGCGCGATCGCCCTGACCGGTTTCAACGGCTTCTATCTCGCGGTCTTCGTGCCCGTCGCGTTCGTCCTCGCAATGCTGCTGATCGCGGAACCCCTGCGCAACCTCGGCCGCTTCACACTGGCGGATGTCCTCGCCACCCGGTTCCCCGGCAAGGACGTGCGGTCGATGATGGCCGTCAGCACCGTCGTGATCAGCGTGGTCTATCTCGTGTCCCAGCTGGTCGGTGCCGCGCTGCTGGTGTCGTTGCTGTTCAACCTCGACTACGCCGTGGCCGTGTTGATCATCGGAACACTCACCACCGCGTACACACTGGTGGGCGGGATGCTCGCCACCAGCTGGATCCAGATCATCAAGACCGGTCTCCTCATGGTCTGCGCCGTGGTGCTGTTCGTTCTCGTGCTGGTGCGGTTCGATTTCAACCCCTTCGGTCCGTTCAGCACGGCCCTCGCAGAGTTCGGTCAATCCTTCGTCGCGCCGCAGCGCACGTCGGGCGCAGCGTCGTTCGACCAGCTGTCGCAGACCGTCGGGCTCGTCCTCGGCGTGCTCGGCCTGCCACACGTCATGATCCGATTCCTCACCGTTCCGGACGCCAAACAGGCGAGAACCTCCGCCTACACGGCCATCTGGATCTTCTTCGCGTTCTACCTGCTGGTTCCCGTGCTCGGCTACGGCGCCGCCAAGCTGGTCGGTGTCGAGGTGATCAAATCCGAGAACCGGGGCGGCAACCTCGCGGTCGCCCAGCTCGCCGAGACGGTCGGCGGCGGAGTCCTGCTGGCGTTCGTGGCCGCGGTCGCGTTCGTCACCATCCTGGCCGCACTGTCGGGCCTGGTGATCGCGACGTCCGGTGCGATCGCACACGATCTGTACGGGCAGGTGATCCGGAACGGATCGGTGTCGGCGAAGGCTCAGCACCGCGCGGCGCGGGTCGCGACCGTCGCGACCTGCGTCATCGGCGTCGCAATCGCCTTCGCGGCCCAGAAGCAGAACGTCGCGTTCCTCGCGTCACTGGGCATGTCCATCGCAGCGTGTGCGAACCTGCCGGCACTGCTGCTCACCATGTACTGGAAGCGCATGACGGCACGGGCGGTCATCTCCGGCATCGTGGTCGGACTGGTCCTGTCGGTCACCGTCATCCTGCTCAGCCCGGTGGTGCAGGGACCGGACTCCGTTCTCGGATTCTCCAACCCGGCACTCGCCGTGGCGCCCCTCTCGCTGGCGGTGTCCGTCCTCGTCGCGCTGATGACCGCACCCTCCGGAGAGACCAAGGACCGCGCGGACCGACTCTTCTCCGTGATGCGCACCCGTGCGCTCACCGGGCAGACCGAGCCCACCAACGACGAGAAGATTGTGGCGGTGCGATGAAGACGGATTTGCGGGCGCCGAGCCCACTGCGGGACCTGGTCGAACAGCTGTCGACGGGCGGGACAACCCCGGTCGACGTGGCGGAAGCGGCACTCGCCCGGATCGCGGAACTGGACCCGACGATCCGGGCCTGGGCCCACCTCGACGCGGACGCCGTGCGGTCCTCCGCCGAGAGGGTCCAGGACGGCAGCCCGCGCGGCGCGCTCTGGGGCGTTCCCGTCGGGGTCAAGGACCTGATCGATGTAGCCGGTCTCCCGACACGCTGCGGTAGTGAGCTGACGAGTGCAGAACCGGCGGCCGCCGACGCCGACTGCGTGGCACGCGTGCGCGTTCTCGGCGCACTCCCCCTCGGCAAGACCGTGACCACCGAGTTCGGGTATTTCAGGCCCGGCCCGACCCGCAATCCCCGCGCCCTGGACCACACGCCCGGCGGGTCGTCGAGCGGCTCGGCGGCAGCGGTGGCCGCGGGGATGGTGCCGTTGGCGTTCGGCACCCAGACCGCGGGGTCGCTGACGAGGCCGGCATCGTTCTGCGGTGTCGCGGGTTTCGTCACGGCCCACGGCGATTTCTCGACGGACGGCATCGCCGGGTTGAGTCCCAACCTCGACTCGCTGGGCCTGCTGGCGCGCACCGTATCCGATCTCCACTTCGCGTGGACGGCTCTGCGCGACGGCACGTGCGCGCCCGTTCTCGAGCCTTCCGCTCCGCGCCGACTTCGCCTGTGGAGCGGGTTCGAACTCGGCGAGGTATCCAGCGAGATGACGGCGGCGCTCAGGAAGACCGCCGCCACCGCCGAGGCGGCAGGCGTTCGATGCCGGGAGGTCGATGCCGCCCCGAGGATCGTCGCGCTGACGGACCACCACCACACGGTGATGGCGTACGAAGCGGCCCGGGAACGCAGCGCCGAGGCGGCCCGGCCTGACAAGATCAGCGCACCCCTCGCCGAACTGTTCCGCGTGGGCGCCGAGACTGCCGAGCCGGATTACCGTGCTGCCCTTGCCGGAATACGTGAGTGCCGGCAGCGGCTGCTGTCGGCGCTGGACGAAGACGAGGTAATCCTCGGACCTGCCGCGCTCGGCGCCGCGCCGCACGGCCACGACGCGACGGGCACGCCCGTGCTGAGTCGGCCGTGGCAGGCGATGGGACTACCGGTCGTCACGATCCCCGGCAGACACGACAGCGCGGGCCTACCGCTGGGACTGCAACTGATCGGACGGCCGGGCGCCGAGCAGCGTCTCTTCGAGATCGCGGTGTGGCTGGAATCCGTTATGTGACACTGAGAGAGGGGCGTCAGTCGGCGAAGATCGACGGCTGGCGGTCCTTCCACGGTGCGGCCTGCTCGCACTGCGCGGCCACCTGCACCAGCAGATCCTCCCTGCCGGTGGCCGCGACCAGTTGGATTCCGATGGGCAGGCCCTCGCGACTCGACGCGAGCGGCAGGCTGATCGCGGGGTGGCCGGAAACGTTGAACGGTGCGGTGAACGGGCCGAATTCGAAGATGCGGCGTAGCCACGAGCGGACGCTGTGCCGGGGGTCGTCGTAGTCGAGGGTGCCGTGCGGCACCGGAAGCCACGCGACGGTCGGGGTGACCAGCAGATCGAAGCGGGTGAAGAACATCCCGATGGATCGGGTCACCCGGTGCTGAGCGTCGAGCGCTGCCGCGACGTCGAGTGCGGTGAACGCCTGGGTCTCCTGGAGGACCGTTCGCGACACCGCCTCGAGCAGAGCGGGATCCGGCCTGTGCGGGGCACGAAGGATCGCCGCGCCGGTGGACACCGCGGTGAGCATCGACGCCTCGACGACGTCCTCCGCGTCGAATTGCGGGTGCTCTTCTGTGACGGTGTGGCCGATCCATTCGAGGATCGCGCCCGCAGCGACCGCGGCCGCCGACACCTGCGGATCGACCGCACTGCCGCCGCCCCACGGTTCGGTCGTCAGAGCCACCCGCAGGCGCCCCGGATCGGCACGCATCGCGTCGGCGTACCGGTCGGCAAGCGTTGGTGCCGCGTATTTTTCGCCGATCGGCGGTGCGGCCACGGCATCGAGCAGATGCGCCGTGTCGCGGACGGTCCTCGTCAGCGCGAATTCGTAGATGTGCCCGAACCCGGCCTCACCGACCAGTGGGCCGCACGGGATTCGGCCGCGGCTGGGCTTCAAACCGACGAGTCCGCAGCACGACGCGGGCACCCGCAGCGACCCGGCGCCATCGTTGCCGTGCGCCAGCGGAACGGCACCCGCGGCCACCAGCGCCGCGGAGCCACCGCTCGACCCGCCGACGCCGCGACCCAGCGCCCACGGATTGCGCGTCGGCCCGTACCGGACCGATTCCGTCGCGAAGTTGAGCCCGAATTCCGGCGCAGTGGTCTGACCGAGGGTCACCAGGCCGGCCGTTCGGAACCGGGTCATCAGGTCGTGGTCCACCGCCGCGACCGCACCGCGGATACTGAGGCTTCCGAGGGCGAACGGCACGCCTTTCGCGAACGGGCCGCTGTCCTTGATCACGAACGGCACCCCCGACAGCGAACCGTCGGGTGAGTGATCGAGTGCCGGGTCGAACATCGGCAGGGTGAGTGCGTCGAGGTCGGCGTCGACCTGCGCGATCGCCGCGCGCGCAACGGATTCGACCTCCGTCGCCGTCACCTCGCCCGCTCGGATCAGCTCACGCAGGCCGACGGCGTCGAGCCTGGCGTACTCGTACAGTTCCAGCGGTCCCACTCCTCAGGTCGCGATACCCGATCCAGTCTGACGTGGACCGGAACGCGGCGCGACCGAATTTCCGCGTCGCGGTCACGCCGTGATCGGCAGCGATTCCTGTTCGCGGAAGGCGCGCGGCGACACCCCGTAGGTGTCCTTGAACAACCGCGAGAAGTGCGACGAGTTGACGAGACCGTGACGGGCACAGATGGTTCCGATGCTGTCGCCCCGGAATCGGTCGTCCCGCAGATCCCGGCGGCACAGTTCGAGCCTGCGGTGCCGGATCCAGCCGGCGACGGTGTGCCCGTCTGCCTCGAACATCTTCTGCAAGTGCCGCGTCGAAACGTGGTGGTGGGACGCCACGGTGGTGGTGTCGAGGGCCGGATCGTGCAGGTGCGCGTCGATGAACGACTTCACGCGGAGCACCAACGTCGCGCCCGGTGCCGCGACGTCGGCAGGCGCCTCCGATTGCACGGCCGCGCTGAGCAAGTCGACCACCGCGTCCTCGACGAGGGGGGTCGTCGGCATCGTGCCGGTCACGACCGAGTGGTGGAGGTTCTTCAGGAACGGCGACACGAGCGCGCCCATGCCGGTGCTGCCAGGGATGCGGCGTGCCGACACGGTACCCAGTTCCCGTGAGGCGATGCGCAGCAGTTCGCGGGGGAACATCAGCACGAACATGCTGAAGTCGTCCGCGAAGTGCAGATCGTACGGTTTGCTGGTGTCGTAGACGGCGAAGTCGCCGGGCCCGAGGACGGCCTCTCGATCGTCCTGGACGATGACGCCGCGGCCCGACAGTTGCAGGCCCACCTTCACGAGCCCGGGGTCGGACCGTTTGATGGACGTCCGCGTCCGACGCACGTCCACCGCCCGTCCCCCGACCTCGCTGAGTTGCAACCCGCCGAGCGCGGTGGTGCGCAGGGTCCCGGTGAACCTGGCCGCTCCGTCCTCGGCCGTGGACACCACGGCGAGCGGGACGAATGCCGTGGAGACGGCCTGCCGCCAGTGCTCGAACTGCCCGTCGTCGTGACGCGCGTGTTCACCACCGAGACGCACCTTCGATCACCTCACAGAGCGGTTGTCGATCAGTCGCCGTGCCTTGCCGATCGAACGCTCCAGTGCGCCGGGGGCCACCACATCCACCTTCACGCTCACTCCGATGCGGTTCTTGACCAGCTTCTGGAGTTCGGCGGCGGAACGCGGATGATCGGTGGCGGACGCATCGGGACGGGCTTCGACTCGTACGGTCAGTTCGTCCATCCTACCGGGGCGGTCGAGGATGCACTGGAACTGTGGGGCCAGCCCCGGCACGGTGAGGATCAGTTCCTCGATCTGGGTGGGGAACAGATTCACCCCGCGGAGAATGATCATGTCGTCGGTGCGCCCGGTGACCTTCTGCATCCGCCGCACCGACCGTGCCGTTCCCGGCAGCAACCGGGTGAGGTCGCGGGTGCGGTACCGGATGATCGGCATGGCCTCCTTGGTCAGCGACGTGAAGACGAGTTCGCCCTCCTCGCCGTCGGGTAGCACCTCACCGGTCACCGGGTCGATGATCTCCGGGTAGAAGTGGTCTTCCCAGATGTGCAGGCCGTCCTTGGTCTCGACGCATTCCATCGCCACACCCGGGCCCATCACCTCGGACAGTCCGTAGATGTCCACGGCGTCCATGTTCAGCTGCTTCTCGAGTTCGGTGCGCATCTCCTCGGTCCACGGTTCCGCGCCGAACACACCGGTGCGCAGCGACGTCTTCGCCGGATCGATGCCCTTCTTGATCATCGCGTCGACGATCGTCAGCATGTACGACGGGGTCACCATGATCGCGTCGGGCTCGAAGTCCTCGATCAGCTGGATCTGGCGGTCGGTCATGCCACCGGACATCGGGATCACCGTGCAGCCCAGCCGTTCCGCACC
>SEEV01000932.1 GCA_004211695.1 Rhodococcus sp. (in: high G+C Gram-positive bacteria) | reverse complement strand
ACTTTCCGGGCATCCGAACTCTCGCCCGAACCGGTTTTCTTCCCTGCCATTCATCAATGATCAAGTAGCACGGCGCGAATCACGCGCAGCGACACACCCTATTACCGAAGCATCTTTAGTACTGCAACGACAGTTTGTGATGTCGACGTTTGTAGTGGCTGGCGCGCGCTCTGGCCTGGCTGGCGCGGCGCCAGTTCGACCAGTGCCAGACGTGGACGAGGGCGTGTCGCACCGGACAGGCGACGCGGTTGAACAATCGCCGGATCTCGTTGATTGTCAGAGGTATTAGATCTCGGGTACCGGCTGGAGATCCCCTTGTTGAGCGCCGCGGCGCAGGATCGTCAGGAAGGCGGCCGCGGCCATCGACAAGGTGATGTGCCGGTACCAGGCCGGGTACCCGCGCACCTGGTAGTGGTCGAGTCCGGTCTCGTTCTTGGTGGTCTGGAAGCACTCCTCGATCGCCCAGCGACTGCCGGCCACCCGGACAAGCTCGGCGGGTTCGGTCTCGGCGGGGTCATAGCAGATGTAGTAGGCAATCTCGTCGGGGTCGGTGATCGACCGTCGGGCCAGCAGCCAGTGACCGCGACCGCGTTCTCGCAGTGGCCGGATGTCGACGACCGCCCAGTCGTAGACCCTGGGTCCGTGGGCGCCGTCGCCGCAATTGATCCGCTGCCACGCGGTCGCCGGCAGGTCGGCGATCACGGCGTGGGCTCGGCGCTGGCGCAACTCCATCGAGATCACCATCTGCGACTTCGGAACGGCGAGAACATGGGCCACACCACGGGATTCGAGCCACATCCGGAGTCGCCCGACCTGCCCGTAGGCCTCATCGCCGGTCAACCACCCGAACGGCACACCGGCGTCGAGGGCCCGTCCGATCATCGTCTGCGCCAGTTCGGGTTTCGTCGCGAAATCCACCCCGTCGCCGATCCCGGCGGCCCGGCACCGATCGCGGTCCTCGGTCCAGGGCTTCGGCAGATACAACTCGCGATCGATCAGCGCCCGACCCCGGTCGGAGGCGTAGGCGAGAAACACCCCGATCTGGCTGTTCTCGATCCGCCCGGCCGTGCCGGAATACTGCCGGGCCACCCCGGCCGAGCGCGTGCCCTTCTTCAAAAACCCTGTCTCATCGACCTATACCGAATTCTTATCTGGGGTAATGAGCGTGAATCTGCGTGTTTACGCAGGTAGATCGTTTGCGTATGCGTCTGCAAAAGGAGCGTCAGGGCGTCTCGGTGTTGTGGAGGGCGCGTTGGGC
>SEEV01000058.1 GCA_004211695.1 Rhodococcus sp. (in: high G+C Gram-positive bacteria) | reverse complement strand
GAGTGTGCGGAACATGGTCAGGAATCGGTCGTTGTCTCGGGCGATCTCGGATGCGAGTTGGTCCGAGTTCCGGTCGATGCTCGAGTACAAGGCCGACTGGTACGGGCGGCGGGTGGTGGTGATCGACCGGTTCTGTCCGTCGTCGAAGACCTGCTCGGTGTGTGGGGCGATCGCGTCGACGATGCCGTTGAACGTGCGGGAGTGGACGTGCCGATGCGGCGCCGTCCATGATCGGGATGTGAATGCGGCGAAGAATATTTTGGCCGTCGGACTGACGGTGGCAGCCTGCGGAGATGGTGTGAGACCGCCCCGCACATAAAGTGTGGGGAGGCGACTGTCGGTGAAACAGGAACCTCGGGACGCGAGTCTCGAGGGGAATCTCGGTCGTTCACGGCCGAGAGGACGTCAAGGCCATGGGCTCTCGATACCCGGTTCGCGCCGATCTCAATCTGCGTATCCGCGCAACCGATGCACAACCGTGTTGTGGTCACACGTCCGTGTGAGTGCGTCCGCTATTCTCTCCACGGTCGCCGAGTGTGTCGACGACCCGGGTCCGGGGGTGGATCTGCGAGGCAGATATCAGGGGGAGAATTCGATGTCGGTGGGCGATATGACCTGGCCGGAAAGTGTCATTGCTTCGCTGGACGGAAGCGGTGCGACGCCGCCGCCGGCGAGCGTCCCCGGGTTGCCGCCGGTGCTCGGCGGACCGGAGGTCGCGGTCGTCAAGGTCGACCCGGACATGCTCCGCGCGATGTCCGGCGCGCTCGGCGCGGTGGCGCGTGAGGTCGAGGCGCTCGGTGGCCGGCGCAGCTTCGAGCACGCGGTCCAGGCAGTCGAGGGATCCGACACCGCGGCCGCGTGCCAGGACGCCGGCGACATCCTCGCCTCCGCGCTCGGGGTTGCGGCGAGTCGTATCGACGAGATGGCGTTCATCGCCGGGGACGGGGCCGAGAACTACGAGGTCACCCACACGTCCTTCGCGTCGCAGCTGTCGGCGATGGGGGAGATGTGATTCCCCGCCGGTCGCAACTGCACGTCTGGAATCCACGAGACCTGACCGCGGCAGGTGAGGAAATCGGGCGGACCGCCGAAGACACACGAAGCCGGGCCGAGGACGTCTATCGGGTTGTCGCGGATCTGGGCCGGCACGACGGCTGGCGTGGCCCGGCGCAGGTGGCCGCCGAGCAGCGAGCGAACACCGAGCGCACGGAAATCCGGCGGCTCGCAGACGATCTGGAGGATCTGTCGAACGCCCTCGTGGGCGGGGCGGATCGCCTCGGCCATGCGCGGGACTACGTCGCCACCGTGATCGACAAGGCTGCGGGTGACGGATTCACCGTGTCCGACGACTGGCAACTCGTCAGTCAGCCCACGACGATGACCGACGCCGAAGCCGCCGAGCACGCCGACCTGACGGAGTACTGGCGCAGCCGGCTCGATGGAGCGCTGGCGGAACTCGACAACGCCGATCGGGGCATGGCGAGCGCGATCCGGGACGCACTCGGGGCCGTGGCGGCGAGTGCCCCGTCGTCCGCGGGCCTGTCGGGGCACCAGGGCACCGAGTTGGGCGAGCAGGTCGCACGTGGGGGTTCCGACATTCCGCACGATGTCCGTGACCGTGTCGCGCGGGAGATCGCGGCCGCCGGGCTCACCCCCGAACAGGTGAAGACGCTGGCAGACGGTGGCAAGGTCAGCGACGTTCCGCAGGGAACGATGGACTTCCTCCAGCAGTTCTATTCGGCGGCCGGCAAGGACGGCTTCCTGGAACTGTCGGAGCAGTACAGCGAGAACGGACGCACCGAGGCGGCGAGCGCGCTGTCCAACGGCCTCGCCGTCGTGTCGAACTACAACGTCGGCAGTGCCGCCGGTGACGTCGGCGGGCAGAGCCATATCCCCGATGGCCTTCGCGGCCTGTTCGAGGGACCGGTGACGTCGACCGGCAACCTGATGAAGGGCGCGCACGACGCCCCGCAACCGTCCGTAGTAATCAACAACGGCGACGACCTGGCGCGATTCACCAAGGCGTTCGGTCTCGCCGACCCGGCCGTCCAGCAGGGCAGCGAGCTGAGCGAAAGCCTCCTCTCCCGCGCCGGCGAAATAGCAGCTGCCACCAGCGACACGAGCCTGTTGATCGGCGACTCCTTCGACCACAATTCCCTGAGCCGCGACAGCGTCGAGACACTCCTGCAGGACATGGTCGGTGTCGGTGGTCGCGACCATGTCGCCGTCCACAACATCCTGTCCGGCGACGGCATGCCTGCCGACTACAACCGCGACGACGTCGTCATGCCCCTGCTCCAACGGGATTGGACTGAGGGCGGCGAACAGAAGGTCGCGGGAATGTTCGACTGGATCGCCGACGACGCCCGACCCTCGGATCCATCCGACCCCGGTGAAATGTTCCGGTCGACACAAGCCGGTGAAACGGCATTCGGACTGTCACAACTCCTCGCCGCCAAAGACGCCGAACTGCTGGACATCCCGGGGACGAACGGCCAAGCCATCGGTGAGGTCAACCCCGGCATCACGCAGGCTTTGGGTAGATCACTCGCACCCTACATCGGCAATATGGTGGGGGTGCCCGGCGACTTCGCGGGCACTTCGGGTTTCATCAGCCCGGCCGGCGCGGAATTCGGGCTCGAAAACGCACCCCGCCTGTTCTCGGTAATCGACTCCAACTCCGACGCGGCGAGTTACTTCAACGCACAGGCATTCGGAATGTCCGCTCAGCTGGAGCAGGCATGGGCGTTGGAAGGGCTCACTCCCCAGATGCCGCATTACGAGTACGGTTCGTGGGCGGGAAATATCCAGGGTGTGGTCGACAAGGGGCTCGATCTCGAATTCGCGGACCGCTTCGGCGACGAATCATCCAACAATTCAGCTGGTTTCGAGAGCAAGGGTGTCGCGTACGACACCATTAGAACGGTAGTGAGTAAGGGCGTCGAGTTCATTCCGGGCGCCGGTCCGATCATCTCGAGCGGAATCGATCTCGCTGATCCGGCATTCAAGAGCGCGGTCATGGGCGCGGTACCCGACAGCACCAGCCAGCCGAACACTCAGTTCGCCGAACATTCGCTTCTTGCGAAGCAGTACTACCAGATTGCTCTCGGTCTTCAGACGGCGAATGGCGGCTCGCTCGACCCATATGTCGGGCTCGAGGATTTCCGCAACGGCGTGAATGGTCCGCTGTTGCCGTATGACGAGATCGTCTCTGAACGGCCCAGTTTCACAACACCGTTGCTTTCGTCGAGCTTGGCGGGATACATCACCGAAGCAGGTTTCACCGGCGTCGGAGAGTTCGTCGATGCCATGAACGCGGGTCGTGAGCAGGTCCAGGGCATGGAGTTCGGTCGATGAGGCCCCGGTTGGCCGCCGTCCTGGCCGGCATAGTTCTGGTGGTTGCGGCCTGTGGCGACGAATCGACCACACCCGTGGATTCCCCCGACGACGTTGTCGCGGGATACAGCGTTCCGGAAAGCGTCAACTACAACGTTCGGTGGTCAGCGGACCCGGGTATCGATCTACTCAGGGGACCTTCGGTAGCGGTGCGCGCGTATATGGAGTCGTACTACCTCGCGATTCACGGTCACGCGTTGTCGGCGGGTTACCCAGGATTCGCCGAAGCGACATCACGACAACGCGACAGAGTGGATTTCGACCATTCAAGTGATCCGGAACCGGAACGGCTCGTCGGAACCCAATTCGAGCATCTATTGCACATGACGCCGACTGAAGACGGTTGGTTCGTCACCGTGTGTTCGGGCAATTACAGCGTCATGGCGGAAAAGGATGGTCGGTTCTTCAATTTGACGGGTCGGTCCCCACAAGCCGAAACCTTGAGGATTGTGGCGCCAGACCAAGCGCTGTCCAACACTCCTGAACTCTCTGTCGCGGAGGGTGCGGAGCGCGCCCCATCGGCGGATGTATTCGCTGGGTGGAAGGTTGTCGAACATCTGCAGGCTGCGCGCGATCAGAGTGCCTACTCGGAGTGCGACTCACGCATGCCTGATGCCCGGGAGACCAGACCGGAGAAGGCGAACCTCCCACACGACACCCCGTATCCGACGCTGGCTCCGTATCCGGGCTGGCCGAGGTACGACGAGAACTGACAGCCGCCTCCGACCGCCGTCTCGGAGGGCCGTGTGCTCGCCGTGTTCGTGCGGTCATATCCTCGACTGCAGTCTCCGTATCGGGGGCGCGGGCGAATGATCGGACGGTGTGTGGTGGACAGCAAGTGTGACGTCGTCTATGCGGACGACCTGCGGGTCGGCGAGGAGTTCGAGCTGGGCTCGTACACCGTGACGGAGGAGGAGCTGGTCGAGTTCGCGGGGCAGTGGGATCCGCAGTCGTTCCACATCGACCGTGAATCTGCAGATGAGGGCTATTTCGGTGGGCTCATCGCGAGTGGTATCCACACGATCGCGGTGTGTCAGCGGCTGTCGGCGTCGACGCTGTACACGGGCTGGAGCGTCATCGCCGGGAAGCGGATGCGCGACGTCAACTTCCTCCGGCCGGTGAAGCCGGGTGACGTTCTCACCGGAAAACTGGTGATCGAGGATGTGGTGCCGGACGATCGCGGTCGGGCATTGGTGACCGCCGCGGCGGAGATTCTCAACGGGTCGGGCAAGCAGGTCCTGACGTCGGTGACCGAGATGTACATGCGCTGCCGTCCCGAAACCGACTGATCGTCGAATTTTTTGGACGAAACGCCCACTTCGAGGATTGTTTTCCGGGTTTCTGGGTACCGCCCCGAGAGGCCATAACACCAAACGGGAGGCAATCATGAGAATGGGCAGGAGAGTGGCCGCGGTAGCAGTGTTCGCGGCTTCGATCGGATTGGGAGCATCCGGTGTCGCCTGGGGTGGCACTCTCGACTCGGCGGTGCCGGTGCGGAGGCCGGATGTCATTCAACCGATGCCACCCGGATTCCCGCAGAACGGCCCGATCGGGTGCGACGACTGGGCGGAACCCTACGAGAACAATGTGCCGCAATGGGGCACCGACCCGTACAACCAGTTCGACAATTGGTGCGACGGCCCCGAGGACGGCATTTCCTCGCAGCCGCCCGTCAACGACCAGGGCCGGACGGTCAATCCCTGATTCGACGGTGATCGTTCACGCGAGGCAAGGGTCGCCGTGTAGTTCGGTCGTGGCGTGAAACCGACCGGCCACGTTCAGCGGTGACGAGGGCGGTGGCGACTCACCGAACGAACCGTCGTCCGGTCGCTCCGTGATCAGCGCGCCCAGGGAGTCCTCCGTCCCGGGCGCGCTGATCAGTGTCCGTCGGGTGGTTCGTGCAGCCCGAATGCGGATCCCTGGTCGTCGTGGCACAGCTTGAACTTCCCGAATTTCGCCACCGACTCCGGGTCGTCGCCCAGATCCACGGCGTCGACGGTGCCGCCCAGTGCCAGCACCTGCTCGACGGCGGCGGCGAGGTCCGGTACCCGGAAGAAGACGTAGGGGCTTGCTCCTTCGTCACCGCCGTGGATGCCGCCCGGGACGTTCGGTGTGTTTATCGAGTAACCCGACCCGCCGGGGCCGGGTTCGAATTCCCAGCCGAACAATGCTGAATAGAATTTGCGGCCCTGCTCGGTGTTGGCCACACCCAGTTCGAAGAACGACAGTTCGCCCGACATGAGCACTCCTCCGTCGACAGTGTCCACGTGACGCTACGCCGAGATTCCGTCGGGCATGAGCAAGCGGGGGAACCAGCTGAGCATGAAGGTAATTCGCAGGTGAGCGGCGCAGTGTGCCGGGATGCGCAACGTCGCTCACACGACGTGACGCGGGTCAGACCGCCAGCTCGTCGGCGATCTCGATGTCGATTTCCTGTTCGGTCATTCCGCCGAAGAGGTGGTTGGTGAACATGTCGGCTCAGTTCTGTGGAGGTGTCGTCGGTCCCGGCGCGGCCGGACTCGTCTGTCCGACCTATGGGGTGTATCGCCGCCCGACGCTCCGCCGTTTCACACCACGCACGTGAGTGACAATGTGTGTTCGCGCGCGCATTCCCGCTCACGCAGCGCTTAGGCTCGACTCGACCGTTCGTGTCCCGGAAACAGGAGATGAGTCGAGATGCCCGCAACTTTCGTTCTGCTGCCCGGCGCCGGCTCGGACTCGTGGTACTGGCATCGCGTCACACCGCTGCTGGAGGGAAACGGGCACTCGGTGATCGCCGTCGACCTGCCGTACGGGGACGACGACGCGGGCCAGTACGAGTTCGCCGACGTGGTCGTCGATGCCGTCGAAGACGTCGAGGGGTCGATCGTGCTGGTCGCGCAGTCCATGTCTGCGTTCACCGCGGCGATCGTGTGTCAACGCGGCGAGGTCGATGTCGACCTCCTGGTTCTCGTGGCGCCCATGTTGCCGGCGCCGGGGGAGGCGCCCGGACAGTGGTGGGCGACCACCGGTCAACAGGAGGCGAAACGCGCGTTCGACGTGCTGGAGGGCCGCGATCCGGACGCCCCCGACGACCTGCGGTCGCTGTTCTTCCACGACGTGCCCGCCGACGTCACCGAGCAGGCGTTCAGCCAGGAGGAGCCGGTGATGTCGGATACCCCGTTCGAGACGGTGTGGCAGGCGGATGCGTGGCCGCATGTGAAGACGCGCGTCGTCGCCGGCAGCCGCGATCGGCTGTTTCCGCTCGACTTCATGCGGCGGATCGTCCGGGAGCGGCTGGGCATCGCGCCGGAGGTCATCGACGCGGGGCACCTCGCGGCCCTCGCGCGCCCCGACGAGCTTGCTGCCATGCTGGAGCGCTACGCGGCCGAACTGTAGGCCGTAGGTGAGTGGCAATGCGTGCTGGACGACGCAATGCCACTCACGTGGGCACATCCGACGAGAGGAAGAGCACCAGATGGCGTTGTCGGTGTCAGGCGAGTTCGAGATCGAGGCCACCCCGGAACAGGTGATGGCCGCTCTGGTGGAGGTCGAACGCATCCCCGAGTGGTCGGCGGTGCACAAGAAGGTGGTCGTCGAGTCCCGATTCGACGACGGCCGTCCCCGCACCGTGCGGATGACGCTCGCCGTCCTCGGCGTCTCCGACGTCCAGTTGGCCGAGCACAAGTGGATCGGGGACGAGCACATGTCGTGGACGCTCCTCAAGAGCGAGAAGCAGAAGTGCCAGGAAGGCGATTACCGGCTGACCCCCACCGCGCGCGGGACGTCGGTGTACCTGACGATCTCGGTCGAGCCGAAGGTCTGGGTGCCGAAGTCCGTGCTGCGGCAGGGGCAGAAGCAGGCCGTCCGGCTGATCCGCAAGGGCTTCACCAAGTTCGTTCTCGAGAACTACGTCTGACGGGGATCTGATGACGGTCGACCAGAGCAGCCCCACCACACTTCGACGACTGTCGATGCGGTTGGCCGAGATTCGCGACGACACCGACGACGACAAGCTATCGGCCGGATTCCTCCTCGTCGCGACGGTTCTCGCGTTGGTGTGGGCCAACATCGGTGATTCGTACGAGACGTTCTGGCACACGCCGGTGACGATCCAGATCGGCGACTACAGCGTCGGCCTCGACCTGAAGCACTGGGTCAACGACGGGTTGATGACGCTGTTCTTCTTCGTCGTCGGGCTGGAGGTGAAACGCGAGCTGACGATCGGCGAACTCACCGACCGCGCCCGTGCCGCCGTCCCGCTCCTCGCCGCCATTGCAGGGCTGGCGCTGCCCGCTGCTCTGTTCCTGGGGCTCAACCCCAGCGGCGACGAGGCGAGCGCGTGGGGTGTCGTGGTCTCCACCGACACCGCGTTCGTGCTGGGGGCGCTCGCGCTGGTCGGGCCGAGATGCCCCGCCCGGCTGCGCCTGTTCATTCTGACCCTCGCCGTCGCCGACGACATCGGCGCCCTCGCGATCATCGCCTTCTTCTACACCGACAACCTGCGGCTCGGACCGCTGCTCCTCGGGTGCGTCGGACTGCTGCTGATCATGCAGTTGCGCAAGCTCGAGGTGTGGCGGGGCGTCGCCTACTTCGTCGTCGCGGCGGCCACCTGGGTGGCGTTCTACGAGTCCGGGGTCCACCCCACCCTCGTCGGTGTGCTGATCGCGCTGATCCTGCCGGTGTATCCGCCGCGGCGCAGCGAGGTGGAGCGGGCAGGTGAACTCACGCGCGCGTTCCGGCAGTCACCCAACTCCGAATACGCCCGTGCCGCGCAGCTGGGTGTGCTGCGGGCGGTGTCCGTCAACGAGCGGCTGCTGCGCTTCTACCAGCCGTACACGGCGTTCCTCGTCGTCCCGATCTTCGCGCTCGCGAACGCCGGCGTGGTCATCACCGGGCAGACCCTCGCGGACGCGGCCCGCTCTTCGCTGGCCTGGGGCATCGTGCTCGGTTTGGTGGTCGGCAAGCTCGTCGGCATCACCGCGGCCACCGCCGTCTTCTCGAAGCTGCGGCCGGGAAGCCTGCCGCCCGGGCTGACACTCTCGCAGATCACCGGTGGCAGCGCACTCGCCGGCATCGGCTTCACCATCTCACTGTTCATCGTCGACCTCGCCATCGACTCACCCGAGCTGGCCAACGACGCCCGGGTCGGCGTCCTGACCGCGGCAGTCATTGCGACGGTCCTCGGCTGGGCCTTGTTCCGGTTGTCGGACTGGCGGTACCCGCCGACGAAGGCGCCCGGGCTCACCCTCCTGCGGCCCGTCGATCTCACGCGCGATCACGTGCGGGGCCCCGCCGACGCGCCGCTCACCCTCGTCGAATACGGCGATTTCGAATGCCCGTTCTGCAGCAAGGCCACCGGCAGCATTCGGGACGTGCGAGCACACTTCGGCGACGAACTCCGCTACGTGTTCCGGCATCTGCCTCTCGATGCAGTGCACCCGCATGCCCGTTTCGCCGCCCAGGCCGGCGAGGCCGCCGCAGCGCAGGGACAGTTCTGGGAGATGCACGACCACCTGTTCGCCAACAGCGACGCCCTCGCCGAGGACGAGATCTTCGGCTACGCGGCCGAGCTGGGGCTCGACATGGACCGGTTCGAGGAGGACATCCGCAAGGGCGAATACCTCCACCGCATCGACGACGACGAACTGGACGCCGAGTCGAGCGACTTCCACGGGACCCCGACGTTCTACCTCGGCGCGACGGGCACCGAACTCACCCGGCACAGCGGCCCCTACGACGCCGCGACCCTCATCGGGCAGCTCGAGGAGTCGCGGAACGCCGACACGACGCCGTGATCAGCCTCGCGAATCCTGCACCGCCTGGATGGCGTCGGGGGTGACCGGGTCGACGCTGTCGGCGAAGTCGTCGTGCTTCTTCAAGTAGCCGGCGACGAACGGGCAGATCGGCACGATCCGCTTGCCGCCGCGAACCGTCTCGTCGAGAGCGCTGTGGATCAGGGCGCTGGCGAGGCCGCGCCCCGCGAACTCGTCGCCGATCTCGGTGTGGAAGAAGATGCGCTGGTTGTCGCGGTCGAGGTACTCGGTCAACCCGGCCCGCTGTCCATCGACGTGGATCTCGAAGCGGTGGTGTTCGGGGGCGTCCCGCACTTCGGGGGCGGGGCTGTTCGTCGTGTCGTCAGAAGTCATGAACCCACTATGCCGCGCCACGAACCGGGTGTTCCCGGCGGGCGAGGTGTTGGATGATCGAAGGAGCCCAGCGACCCGATCGGCATCGGCCGGGCAGGTCGAACCACGCCGACCCCCGACGGCCGGCGATCCGAGAGGGGACGCGACCGAGATGACCGACTACGGCAGGACCCTGCAGTTCGGGGTGTTCGCCACTCCGACGGTGGAGTTGCTGGACAACACTTTCGAACTCGCCGCGCTCGCCGACGAGACCGGACTCGACTTCATCGGCGTTC
The DNA here is from genome assembly GCA_004211695.1 of Rhodococcus sp. (in: high G+C Gram-positive bacteria). Classification (GTDB taxonomy): domain Bacteria; phylum Actinomycetota; class Actinomycetes; order Mycobacteriales; family Mycobacteriaceae; genus Rhodococcus_F. The sequence continues at coordinate 14,611 of SEEV01000058.1, read as the reverse complement.
AGGATCACCCGTACCAGGCGAAATTCCTCGACTCCTTTTCGCTGATGGGCACCCTGCTGGCCCGGACCGAGCGGGTGCGCGTCTTTCCCGACGTCGCGTGCCTGCCGCTGCGCCCGCCGTCGGTGATGGCGAAGGCCGCGGCCAGCCTCGACGTGCTGTCGGGCGGCCGGTTCGAACTGGCGTTGGGCGCCGGCGCCTTCTGGGAGGCGATCGGGGCGATGGGAGGGGACGTCCGAACTCCCGGGCAGGCCGCGACGGCGCTGGAGGAGGCGGTCGAGGTGATCCGCCGGATGTGGTCCGGTGAGCGCGCCGTCCGATCGGAGGGAAAGCATTACCGTCTCGAGGGCGTGCATCCCGGGCCGGTCCCGGCGCACCCGATGGGGATCTGGCTCGGTGTCGGCGGCCCGCGGTTGCTGCGTGCGCTCGGGCGTTCCGCCGACGGGTGGATTCCGTCGAGTTCCTACTTCCCGCCAAAGGTCCTGCCGGGCATGCAGGAGAAGATCGATGCGGGTGCGGCGGACGCCGGCCGCGATCCCAGTTCGATCGTCCGCGCCTACAACGTGTTCGGTCAGGTCGCCGACACCCCGTCGGACACGCTGTTCAACGGGACCGCCGAGCAGTGGGTGAGCCAACTGACGGAACTCGTGCTGGAGACGGGCATGGACACGTTCGTCTTCGGCACCGACGGCGACGACCTCGCCCAGGTCAGGAAGTTCGCGACCGACGTCGCGCCCGCGGTGCGTGCCGCAGTGGAGGCGCGCCGCGGCGTGGGTGCCCACGCATGACAGAGCCGCGGCTCCTGCTGATCGGCAGGTGCCAGTCCACGCTGGACGTGTTGAAGGAAGAACTGGGCCGGTTCGGACGGGACGTGGTCGCATTCAACGACCGCGACAGCATCCGGCAGACACTGCTGGACGGCACCGTCGACCTCGTCGTCATCGGTGGTGGCCTCGACGATCCCGCCCGGGATGCGATGCGGCAGTTCGTGCTCGACGTCCGACCCGACGTCCCGGTGCACCTGCTGCCACGCACGGAAAGGGCGAGTCCGGCGTCGGTCATCCCCTTCGCCAACGAGCAGATCGTGCTGTTCAAGGTCCGGGCCGCGGCCGAGGACTAGCTCAGTTGCCCTCTTTGTCCTTGTCTTTGTCCTTGGTCTTGTTGTTCCCGTTGTTGCCGTTGCCGTTTCCCGGACCCGGCTTCGGAGCGACCGTCGGCGGGACCGGTGCGACGGGGTTGATCTCGACGGGGCTGTTCGGGGCAGACACGGGTGCCGGCGGCGGACTCACGGCGGTGGTGCTCGGGGCGGGGCCGACGGTGCCGTCCCGATTCTGCGATGCGATGGCCAGCGCCCCGACGACGGCCGCGATCAGCAGTGCGGCGACGGCGGCGATGATCAGGCCGGTCCTCCGGGGACGTCGAGGTTCGGGTGGCAGCTCGTGGACGGATGTGGTGGGGGTGAATGCCCTCGTCGGCGGCTGCTGGTGCGCAACGGGCGCTCCGAGAACGGCGTCTCGCATGCCGGGTGCGTCGACGTACCGCTGCCCCGGATCGCGTGCCATCGCCCGTTCGATCGTCTGCACGAGGCCCGGATCGGCGTCGGGACGCACCAGGTGGAGGGGCCGGGCAGCCCCGTCGGTGATGGCCCGGGCCAGCGACAGGATGTTGTCGCCGGCGAACGGTCGGTGCCCGGCGAGGGCTTCGTAGCCGACGACGCCGACCGCGTACAGGTCGTCGGAGGGGGTGGCCGGTTTCCCCGTGATGCGATCCGGGCTGAGATACGCGACCGTGCCCAGGACGTGTCCGGTCGCGGTGTGGTCGGAATCGGCGCTCTTCGCGATGCCGAAGTCGGTGACCTTCACCGTGCCGGTGGTGGTGAACAGCACGTTTCCCGGTTTGATGTCGCGGTGCAGGATGCCGGCGTGGTGGGCGGCACCGACCGCGGAGAGCACATCGGCGAGGATCGACCGCACCCGCGCGTCCGGGAGCGGACCGCCGGCGATCTCGTCGGCCAGGGTGCGTCCGGGCAGGCGCTCCATCACGATGTACGCCACCCCGGCGTCCTCGCCGCAGTCGTGCACCGCGACCACGTTCGGGTGGTTCAGTGTGGCGGCCAGCCGGGCCTCGGCCTCGAACCGTCGACGGGTGTCGGGGACGGACGCGAGTTCGGGGCGCAGCACCTTGATCGCGACCGGCCGCTCGAGCCGCAGGTCCCAGCCGTCGTGGACGTCGGCCATCCCACCGCGGCCCAGCACTTCCCGCAACTGGTACCGACCTGCGAGAACTGCGGACACGGACATGCACTCACGCTATCGTCAGCACTTGTGCCGGACACCGCTGCCTCCCACCTACCATGACGCCATGACCGCTTCGGGTAAACGCCGACACCTGTCCGTCGTCCCCGACGTGCCGGTGATCGTCCGGCCGTCGGAGAGGCGGGGCCGCCGCGACGTCGCGAGTTATCACCTGCGCATCGAACTCGACGAGGTGTCGCCGCCGATCTGGCGCCAGTTCGTGGTGCCGTCAAACCTGCGGCTGAGCGAGCTGCATCCGATCGTGCAGACTGTGATGGGCTGGCAGGACAGTCACCTGCATTCGTGGGTCGGCGGCGAGCCGCCCGCCTCGGAGCGGTACGAGATGCGCGAGAGCATCGACGAGGGATTCGCCGACGAGGACGACGAGTTGTGTGAGGACGCGGTGCGGCTCGATCAGGTTCTGGCCGAACCCGGCGAGCTGCTTTCGTATCTGTACGACTTCGGGGACGGCTGGGACCATACGATCGTTCTCGAACGGATCGACGCCGACGAGCCGGCCCCGACGGTGAGCTGCCTCGCCGGTGCCCGCGCCTGCCCTCCCGAGGACTGCGGCGGCCCGGGCGGCTACGCCGACCTGCTGACGGTGCTGGCGACGCCGTCGCACCCCGGTCACCACGATGCCGGAGCATGGGTGGGGCCGGGCTTCGCGCCCGAATCGTTCGGCGCCGACGCGGTGAACCGTCACCTCCGGCTCGAAGTCGTGATCCGTGACCACGGTCCGGTGACGGATTCGAAGTTCGCGGAACTGCTGCGCCGAATCCCCCATCAGGCTGCCCCGCATGTCTTTTCGCTGCTGGAGCACGCCGGGCTCACCGCGCGGAGGGGTGACATCGGCGCGGCGGAGCAAGCGGCGACGTTCCACCTGCGGTGGTTCCTGCAGCGCATCGGATCCGACGGGATCGCGCTGACCCAGGCGGGCTACCTGCCACCGGCCGTCGTGGCTGAGATGCGGCAGGCGCTACCGGGCTTCGACGATTGGCCCGCCACCAGCAACCGCGAGACGGACCAACGACCGGTCCAACTGCTCCGTGAGTACGCCAAGACCCTCGGGCTGGTGCGCAAGTACAAAGGCAAGCTGGTTCGGACCAATCTCGGCACTGCGATGGCGGGCGACGTGTCCCGGATGTGGCGTCACCTGCTCGATCGCCTGCCGCTGGGGACCGACCAGATCGAGCGGGAGGCCGGATACCTCGTGCTTCTCACCCTCGCCGCCGGCACCTCGTCGGACGAACGCCGAGACGTGATCGCCGAGGGGCTCGCCGCCCTCGGCTGGCAGACGAGCGACGGGACGATCGTCGGCCGGGAGGAAGTCTTCTGGATCGGGCGTCCCACGATCTCGTTCCTCGAACTGATCGGCGCAATGGTCGAGGGCTACGTCCAACGCGACCAGCCCATGGATCCCGAGTGGGGTCGGCTCTTCGCGCGGATGGTGCTGTCGATGTAGGCCGGTAACGCCGCAGCCGGCGCACCCGATGTCACCACAAGTCGGACATGTGGCGAGGAGTGGCGTATGAGCTGGTGGAAGACAACGTTCGGCGCAGCGGCGGTGGCTGCAGCGGGGATGGTGATCGTCGCGCCGGGGGTGTCGGCAGAGCCGTCGCCGAGTCCGGTCACGACGGGAGATGTCACCGACTACTTCCGAACACCTTTGGGCGCAGGCGCATTCGACCCGAACGACAATCATGCGCTGCTCCTGAGCCCGTGGGGGACCGCTGAGCCGGTCACGTGCAGTTCGTTTCACGGACACACATTCGGATGCCTCCAGACCGGATCGGACGGCGTGGTCCATCCCGTCGGCAACCTCGCCGACGCCGCACCATTCCTCTATCCACTGCAGACATACCCGGTCTACGTCACGCGGTGGTGGGAGAAGGCAACGGGCTAGACATCATTGACGTCATTCATGTGAACGACACCGTTCGATACGAAACGATTTCGGGTCACATGTGTCGGAACCTTCTGCTTTGATACGACTCAGGGGAGGCGCCCGACGCTCCCCGATGTGATCGCGAGCAAGGGAAGGTGATGACGATGGTCGATTCCACCGAGTTGCCCGAGATTTCGTGGGCGGGAATGGTCGAGTGGTTGACGGGTTCGCTTGTCGATCAACCGGTCGCGCTCATCGTCGAGATCGGCCCGAACAGTTACGTCAGTGAAGACGACGACGAAGAAGTCGTCTGCGCGCAGATTCAGGTACTGGCCGACGGTGTGTTGATGCTCCGTCGATCACGTGTCGAGCTCGGGCACCTGCTGCTCGCCGACTATTCCACCGAACATCTCACGCTCGACCGGTGGCATTTCAACGGACACTTCGAAGACTGCACGGACGGCTATCTCTTCAGCCGCGATGTAAACCTGATCGCGAACACATGCGTGGCCTGGTTCCGAGACAATTGGGGCACCCGGTCCACCAGCGAACTCGGATGCTCGTATCGGTTCCCCGACGAGTTGATACCGTCGATCGACGCTGACGACTTGTTCTGATCGCTCCCGCGGCGGAACTCGCGGATGCACAACCCTGACCTGCGTGGACGCGCGGTGTCGTGGGCGGCCGCGGGGATCCCACCGAGCGCGGTGCTGTCGACGGCTCGATCGGTTGTCGCTGGGCCTCCTCGGCTGGGGACCAGCGGCGGGACGGTCGTCGGCCGAGAAGAAGTCTTCTGGATGGGCATCCTTCAATCTCTCGTTCCTCGAACTGATCGGCGGAATCGTCGAGGGCTACGTCCAACGGGACCAGCCATGGACCCCGCATGGGGTCGGCTCTCCGCGGTGGTGCTGTCGATGTGAGACCCGTGGTTTGTCGTCCACGTTGAGGAGGCGGTAGTCAGCGGTTGTTACGTCGAAGTTCTTTGAGCCTCTTCCGAATCGGCGATGGACTCATTCCCTGAAGATTCAACGGCGGATCGATCTTCCTCAGAACATCGTCCTCGAGCTTCCCCAACGTGTCCGCATCGTGGTGAGGGACGGCTAACACTTTCAGGTGTTGCTTCATCCAGATTGTGAGCGCTTCTTCGTCAATGGTGGAGCTCCCAGTGGTGTTGGCGAGAATCGATCCGAGAGTCTTTCTAAAGGTGGAGAATTCGTGGCGCCCGCCGAGGTGCATGCCGGAGATGCGCGACCACAGAGTGTTGCTCGAACGCTTCCCGCTTGGCCAGCGGGTAGCTCCTGCCAGGCCTGCGTATATAAGTCCACGTGAGACCTGCGTGTCGAGTCCGCTTGTCAGGTCCGAAGCGCCGGAATCGTCAACCCACCAACTGTAGAGGCCATGGAACCTCAAACCTTCGCCGTCGTGCCCGAGGAATTCTGTCGGTGCGACTGCCTGAGATTCGTCGAGAAGCATCGTCACGAATGATGATGTGGCCGCGTGGGCGCGCTCGTTTTCAAGGACCCCTTCAGCGTCAGGTTCAACTGTGCCATTTGAGGTGTACCACTGGAGTCGCGCACCCATGGTGAGGCCCTCGAGTCGGTTGACCACCGTTGCGCCTTTGGCAGTTAGATGGTCTGCGATCGCATTGATGTAGGGAGCTCCGGCGTGAATCTCGACGACTTTGCCGAGTAGTGGCCCCGCCAGCAGGTCGAGACGTTCAACCGCCCATGCACCCCAAGCGGCGCGATAGGTGGGCGGGGTGTCAGGAAGGTAGCGCTCGTAGGGGGCGAGCCAGTTATCCGGCGCGACGAGCCCATGCTCGGCGGACAGAATGAACCACGGAATTCCGCGCCCCTCGGCATAGGTCCGCTGCTTCTTGAACAGCGACGATATGTATAAATCCTTGGCCGCTGCTGGGACGGCGAGCTTTTTCTTGACGCACGTGACGAGTAGTAGATCTGGCTGTTCTGGGTTGCTGTCGGGGTGAGCGGCGGGAGCTGACGCGATGTCGGGTGACGCGACGGGACCGACATTGTGTGCCTTTGCATCTACATCCCTGGCGCGGATGAATGTTACTTCCGTGCCCAGCTGAACGTTGACGACAGAGAATCCAGTCGACTGCCATTCACGAACGTAGGGGCGATCGCCCGACCACCATGTGCGATGCTTCGATGCAGAGGGTGGCAGTTCGCCTACTACGCCCTCGAGTTCGTCCCAGGTCAAGCGAATCGAGGTGCTGACCCCACTTAGTTTCTCCGTCAAGGAGCTCCACTGCGCCACACGAGCAGTATTGATTACGTCACCGACAATCGACGCGTCGAGCCCTGGTTTCTCGACTGGATGGGTCAGATGGCAATGTGCGAGGCCGATGGCCGATGACCAGAGTCTGTCGAGTGGGCACTCGAAGTTGGCCGGAAAGACGGTCATCAGGGAACACCGACCTCTTTGAATCGCGGATTGCAACTTCTTCACTTCAGGCACACTTGGGTGCATGAGCACTCCGCCGCGTCGCCGGTGGGTGCTGCATGTCGATCTCGACCAGTTCATCGCCGCGGTCGAGGTGCTGCGGCACCCTGAACTGCGGGGACGCCCCGTCGTCGTGGGGGGTCGCGGGGACCCCACCGAGCGTGCGGTGGTGTCGACGGCGTCGTACGAGGCGCGGGAGTTCGGTGTCGGTTCCGGAATGCCGATGAGGATCGCGGCGCGGAAGATCCCCGACGCGGTGTTCCTGCCCGTCGACGCCGAGGCCTACACCGAGGTGTCGGGCGTTGTGATGGACACCTTGCGGAAGCTGGACGTCGTCGTCGAGGTGATGGGCTGGGACGAAGCGTTTCTCGGTGTCGAGACCGACGACCCAGAGGACTTCGCGCGAACCATCCACGACGCCGTCCTCGACGCGACGGGTCTGCACTGCTCAGTGGGTATCGGCGACAACAAGTTACGAGCCAAGATCGCGACGGACTTCGGCAAACCGCAGGGCATCTATCGCCTCACCGAGGAGAACTGGTTCGCCGTCATGGGAGAGCGGCCCACCGACGCGCTGTGGGGGATCGGCAAGAAGACGGCGAAGAAGCTTGCCGCGCTGGGTATCACCACCGTGCGGGAGTTGGCCGACGCCTCGGATCAGGAGTTGGCCGCGACCCTCGGTCCGAACATGGGCCCGTGGTACGCCAGGATCGGTCGCGGCATCGATCAGTCGCCGGTATCAGCGGAGCCCTGGGTGGCGCGGTCGCACAGCCGGGAGACGACGTTCCAGCAGAACCTCGCCGGCCGTGAGGCGGTCACCGAGGAGATCCGACGCCTCGCCGCGCGAGTGAGGGAGGACATTCTCGCGGAGAACCGTCGGGCGGTGCGAGTGGCGTTGAAGGTGCGCTATGCGCCGTTCGATACGCACACGACGAGCAAGCCGCTGCCCGAGCCGACGTTCGATCCGGACGTGATCGGCGATGCGGCAGCAGCATTGGTCGATCGGCTCGACCACGAGCGCGAAGTGCGGCTCCTCGGCGTGCGGCTGGAGATGACGCCTCCCACGTGAGTGGCAAAGTGTGCTCGGGCACTCTTTGCCGCTCACGTGTCAGCGGCGGGCGAAGACGGCGGGTTCGCTGCCAGGAACCTGGGCGACGAGGTCGCGGGCGACGAGGTGCCGCAGGTGGGCCGCCGCCTCGGAGAGGGCCATTCCCTTGCCCATGGGGGAGATGTCTGCCCACGGCTTGTACCACTTCATGCGCTCGGCGACCTGCCACACGGTGATCTGGTCGTCGCCGAAAGCCTTGTACAGGTGGTCGAGTCGCTCTTCGTGGTGCTCGATCAGTTCACCGGCACGGCCGGCGACGTCGTCGATGGGGATGCCGTGGGCGCCGAGTCCCCGGGTGATGTCCATGGTCTGCACGCGGCGCAGCGAGTCCATGAACTCCGCCAGGCCGTCGCGCTCCTCGAGCGGGTAGACGAAGTTGCCGACGTGCGGCGTCGTCTTCTGTAGGACGTGGTCGCCGGTGAACATCACGTCGGCGCCTTCCAGGTAGAAGCAGACGTGGCCGGGGGTGTGGCCCGGGGTGTAGACGGCGCGCAGGCTGCGACCGGCGAGGGCAATGAGTTCGTCGTCGACGAGAACACGATCGGGGGCCGACTCGGGACCCGTCGGCGGCTTCCCGCTCGTAGCCTTCTCGAATGCCTCGAGATCCGCCGGGGCGGCGCCGGCGCGCGTCATGTTGGCCTTCTGGAAGTCCAACCACTCGGGGCCGTGACCGGTCGACATGTGCTCGAACATTTCGTGATCGGATTCGTGCATCGCGATCCATGCACCGGACGCCTCCCGGACGCGCCCGCACAGACCCGTGTGGTCGGGGTGGAAGTGGGTGAGGACGACGCCCTCCACATCCTTCACCGAGTGCCCGATCGCCTCGAGTCCGGAGGTGAGGCCGTTCCAGGCGTTGTCGTCGTCCCAGCCGGCGTCGACGAGGATCAGGCCGTTCGGGGATTCCATCGCGTACACGAGTGTGTGACCGAGGGGATTGTCCGTGATCGGGACCGGAATCTGGAAGATCCCGTCACCGATGGGCGCCGCGTCGTTCATATGCATACCTCGTTGCCTAGAGGAACAAATTAGTTCTACTTACCTTCATAGTGACCTCTCACTTCGGAATGCGATACCGCGGGTCCCGATTAGCGGAACGACGCACACTGTGACCAGGCGTTTTAGGCGAAGTCGAAGGCCGGGGAGATCGGAATTCCCACTGGAAGCCGGAGGCTGTGGAATGCTGCCGTCGGATCAGCTTTCACAATGCTCGCGTTGCGACAGGAGACTGCTTTGACCACAAACCTCGTTCGATCACGCCGCCGGTGGTACACGACCGGAATGTGTGGCCTCGCCGTAGTCGGCGCTTCGGGGCTACTCGCCCCGAGCGTTGCCGTCGCCGCGCCGGCAGCATTGCCTGCCGGTTGTGTGCAGGGTGCCGGCACCCAGGTGACCTGCACATTCACGTTCACCGGCACTGCGCAATCGTTCACGGTTCCCGAGGGCATCACCAGTCTGGCAGTGACGGCGACGGGCGGGTGTGGCGGCAACAGCTCCGGAAGCAGTGGCGCAATTCTGGGCGGCCCCGCGGCTGTCGCAACCGGACAGCTCACCGTCGCCGCGGGTGACGCGCTGTACATCCAGGTGGGCGGTAACGGCGGCGATGGAACAGGAGCGGCTGGATACAACGGCGGCGGTGCCGGCGGCACCGGAGCGAGCGGTGGGGGCGGGGCGTCCGACGTTCGGACGGGGACCGGTGAGCTGGCGGATCGCAAGATCGTCGCCTCAGGCGGGGGAGGTGCGGGCGACACCTACATCGGTGGCGCAGGCAACAACCTGATGGGGACTGTCGGTCAAGCCGGTGGCGGGGGTGGCGGTGGCGGTGGCGCCACGGACACGGCCGGTGGTGTGGGAGGCAACGGTGGCAGCGACCCGCACGGTTTGCCGGGTGAAGCCGGCGTCGGTGGTGCCGGTGTAGGCACGGGCGGCGGTGGCGGCGGTGGGTGGTTCGGCGGCGGAGGCGGCACCGAGAACTACGGTGGCGGCGGAGGCGGCGGAGGATCGTCCTACGCGCCCGGCGGAACCTTCAGCGTCGCTGGGGTGGACGCTGTTTCGTCTGTGGTCATCACGTACGGTGCGGGTTCGGGAACGGGATCCCTCGGAAACCTATTCGGCAGCAGCTGATCTCGACTACTGTCCGCAAGGTGGCCAACGACATCGGCAGCAGCCCGAACTTACGTCCGGGCTGCTGCCGATTCTGTCGTCAGACTGAGACAACCGCCGCAGTAGAGGCGGCGGCCGATTCGTAGATCGCTTCGATGCGACGCCGAGTCTCGTCGGGGTCGGACTTCATCGCGAGGACGAGTTCGGAGATGACGAGCTGCATGGCGTGCTCGAGTTGCCGCTTTTCGCCGGCCGAGAGCGGCTTGGCCTGCGATCGCGTCATCAGGTCGCGGATGACCTCGCTGACCGTGAAGATTCCGCCTACGGTCAGCTTTTCCTGGTTGGCTTTGAATCGCCGGGACCAGTTGGTCGGGTCGTCGACCGTCGGTCCGCGCAAGATGTCGAAGACCCGCTCGACCTCGTCGTTGCCGATTGCGTTCCGCACGCCGATGGCTTCAGCTTTCGCTACGGGGATCTCGATGGACAGCCCGTTCTGGGCGACTTCGAACTGTACGTAAGCGGTGGGTAGATCGTTGAACATCCGGGTCGTGAGCTTGGTGACCGTGACAGATCCGTGGTGCGGGTACAGGAAAATATCACCGATATTGAGATTCATTGATTACCTACCCTTCGCATACATTATGACACACGCTGCCATGTTGACAACGAATGACCAGATGTGAACGATCGACCGGTGGGTGCTCCTACCGATTGTGAAGGCCGTAGATGACCAGACTCGAAGTGTTCCCCGTGTCGCCTGACCTGCCCGCGGGCCCTGTGGGGCTGCGGGAGCGCCGACGCGAGCAGACGAACGTGGAGATCAGCGAGACCGCGCTGACCCTGTTCGAGCGCAAGGGTGTCGAGGCCACGACCGTCGGTGAGATCGCACAGGAGGCGGGAGTATCTCAGCGAACCTTCTTTCGGTACTTCGCGACGAAGGAAGAGGCCGCACTCCGGGATCACTGGGCGTTCGAGGCGGTCTTGGCTGCCGGTCTCGACCAGCTCGACTCGGACGTCTCACCGCGCCTCTCACTGGAAACCTGCTTCGCTGATGCTCTGGCGGCGTACTCGGACAGTGCCTCGATACCCTGCCGGCGACTGTTGCGGGTGAACCGGCTCGTCAAAAAGGAGCCGGCGCTGCGTGCCGTGCTCGCGCGCGGGAGTGTCCCGAGGACCGCGGCTCTGGTCGATGTGGTGTCGACGAGGTTTGCGGATTCGGCAGTCGAGTGCTCCGACTTGCAGATTCGACTGGCAGTCGACGTGTCGGTCGCCGTGCTCCAAGCAGCGTTGGAAACGTGGGTGGACCGATCATCCACCGAGGAGAACGCGAATCTTCCTGAAATCTATTCCTTGGCAAGGGGATTCGCGCGCGCCTGACCGGAGACGGTGTGCAGGCGACGGCTCAGCCGGCGAGAAAGCTGAAGCGCACGCGACGCACGGGGTTGTCGATGTTGGTGTCGACGAGGCACACGGATTGCCAGGTCCCCGTCACGAGCGACCCGTCGACGACGGGCACCGAGGCGTAGGGCGGGAGGAATGCCGGCAGCACGTGGTCGCGGCCGTGTCCGTGGCTGCCGTGGCGGTGGATCCACCGGTCGTCGCGCGGAAGCACGTCGTCGATCGCGCGCAGAAGGTCGTCGTCGCTTCCGGCCCCGGTCTCGATAACCACCAATCCTGCGGTGGCGTGCGGCACCCACACATGCAGCAGTCCGTCGCCGGCATTCGCCGCGGCGAGGAACTTCTCGATATCACGGGTCAGGTCGTGCACCACCGGCTCGGCGCCGGTGCGCACCTCGATCTCGGCACTGAACATAGTCATGACGGTAGCGCGATGTCGCGGTCGTGTGGTCTGGGTAGCCTGCTTCCATGTCTGAGCCGCCCCCCTTTAGTCCCACGGTCACGTTGCTCACGGTGGGACGGGTGTGGGAGGCCGCGTTCACCGAGGCGCTGAAGCCGCTCGGGTTGACCACACGCAAGTACGGGTTGTTGGGGCACGTCCGCGGAACGCCGGGCATCTCGTTCAGCGAGCTCGCCCGGCGTTCGCGCATCACCGTGCAGAGCGCGCACACCGCGGTCGCGGCGTTCATCGAGGCCGGGTTCGTCGACGACGCGACGGCGCACGCGGGGGCGGCATCCACGCTGCGGGTTACGGCGGAGGGTGAGGCGCTGCTGGATCGGGCCGCCGAGGTGGTGGCGCGACTCGACGCGGAGTTCGCCGCCCAGCATCCCGAGCTGACCGAGGCGCTGCGGGCGCACATGCTGCGGGTGATGTCGGCCACCGACTGACGTCCCCAACCAACCTTCAGTTAGGCTGAAGGTTATGGAATCGCTGTTGCTCTCCGCCCATGTCGTGGCGGGCATCCTCTTCGTGGGCCCGGTCGCGGTGGCCACCAGCCTGTTTCCCCGCTACGCGCCCGTGACCGCCACGCCCGGCGGTCCGCAACGGGTCGAGCGGAGCATCGACACCGCCCGCGTGCTGCACCGCGTCACCCGCGTCTACGGCCTTCTGGCGATCACGGTCCCGGTCGTCGGCCTCGTCCTCGCCTCTGTCCAGGGCCGCACGACCGAGGTCTGGGTCGTGGTCGCGATGGTGCTCACCGCCGTCGCCGGGGGACTGCTCGCCCTGCAGATCGCCCCACTCCAAGGGGAGGCGCTCACTGCACCCGACGACGGTGCCCGGCTCCGGCGCCTCGGCATGGTGACCGGCCTGTTCAACGTGCTGTGGGTGGTCGTCGTCGTGCTCATGATTGTGCGGCCCGGGTCGAGCTACGCATGACCGGGCTGCTGCGCACGCTGGCTGCGCTCTCGGCACTCGAGACCGTCAGCGTCTTCGCGCTGCTGGTCAACCTCGCCACCGTGCACGACGGCACGCTCGCCGGCGTCCTCGGTCCGGTCCACGGTGCCCTCTACCTGGCGGTCGCCGTCACGGCGCTGCTCGGTCGCGGTCTGACGACACGGACCCGCGTCGGTGCGCTCGTGCCCCTGCTCAGCGGCCCCCTCACGATGGTCAACCTGCGGCAGGAGGCGCGCAGCGCATGAATCTCCGACACTATCTACGCCGACCACCGGCCGTGAGCGCCGCCGAAGCGGTCCGCCTCGTCGAAGACGGCGCGCTCGTCGTGGATGTCCGCCGCCAGTTCGAGTGGAACCGGGTACACATCCCGGGTGCCGTGCACGCACCACTCGAGGTGTTGCTCGAACGCTGCCTGGAGTTCCCCGACGACCGCCTGCTCATCACCTTCTGCACCGGCGGTATCCGATCGGCCGGTGCCGCGAACCTGCTGGTGGAGAACGGCTTCGACGCGGTCAACATGAGCGGCGGCCTCATCCACTGGCGTGCTGCCGGCGGGCCGGTCACCGTCCGGTGAACCCACCTCGAAGTGCAACAGCGCCTGATCACCGTCGGTGAGGCAGCTTGTGCGCGCGCAGGACCACGTCGTGGGTGTGATGCGCACCTGCGCCGCCACTGATCGAACGCTCCCGCACCTCGTTCACGTCGATGTGCCAGCTGTGATCCAGTAGCGCCGCCACATCATCGGGTGCGACCCAATCATCGGGATCGAAGCCGTGCTCGCTCGCCACACTGGGATCGCGCATGTCGTGGTGCACAACCAGCAAGATGCCGCCCGGTGCGACCGCGGAGATCAGCGCACGTTCGGCGGCACGGTCGGCGGTACTGCGCAAGGCGGGGTACTGGGCCGAGACCAGGTCGAAACCACCGGCGGGCAAATCGGCATCGAGCAGTCCGCTCAACACCCAGGTGATGTCCACGTCTTCCCCGTCGGCGTGGACCCCGGCCCGGTCGAGGGCGACCCGAGAAACGTCCAGCGCGGTCACGGTCCATCCCTGGTGGGCGAGCCAGAGCGCGTCGGCGCCTTCACCGCACCCGACGTCCAGGGCGCGTCCCGGCCGTGCGCCGGTCATCTCGTCGACAAGTGCGCCGTTGGGTTCTCCGCTCCACACGCGATCCCGCTCGCTGTAGCGCGTATCCCACTCGTCCGCCTCGCTGGTTACTGCCTTCACCTCGGTGACCTCGCCCGCATCTTCCATGCCAACACAGTGCTATAGCACCGACGATTTCGGCGAGACTTCTTGCCGTATCGGCAAGAATGCCGCACCCGAAGCGCTCGGATGTACCGGTCTTCTCAGAACGCGCAGTCTCGGCAGATCAGCTGCTCGCCATCGGCAAGGCGGCTGCGGTGATGGACGAGGAAGCAACTGGTGCAGGTGAATTCGTCCGTCTGTTTCGGGATGACGCGGACGGTGAATTCTTCACCGGACAGGTCTGCGCCGGGCAGCTCGAAGGACTCGGCGGTGTCGCTGTCCTCGACGTCCACGACGGGGGACTGGGATTCTTTCCTGCCGGCCGTCAGCTGTTCGAGCGACGTATCCGCCGTATCGTCGGAATCGGTGACTCTGGGTGCGTCGTAATCGGTGGCCATGACTGTTCTACCTCGGGCTCTGCGTGTTCGGACCCGCCAGGGTAGAGCGTCCGGTGCCGCGACCCATTCCCGGGGTCGTCGCGAGGGCCGGTGCGGGGATCCCGAGCCACGCACACCTCGGTGAACGCGACCGATGCGCACGTGACCGCGGAGTGTTCGCATGGTGAACCAAAAAGGTCGCAGTGAATCAGAATAGGGCGCTTGAATATGCTCTGATGATGTCGCACCTAACCTGGACTCGACGCGAGACCGATAGCCTCACGAGGAGCCTATCGACCTCGGAACGAACTGACGCGGGAGAACAACCATGAGC
>SEEV01000931.1 GCA_004211695.1 Rhodococcus sp. (in: high G+C Gram-positive bacteria) | reverse complement strand
ATCGATTCGGGCCGCACGATCGCCTCGGTCGCCCGCGACCTCGGCCTGAACGAATCGCTACTCGGGTCCTGGGTCGCCGACGAACGCCGCCGCGTCGACGCGGCCACCGCCCAGGGGCAGGCGCCCTTGACTCCGGCCGAGCGAGACGAACTCACCCGACTGCGCAAGCAGGTCACCGAGCTGGAAAAGGACAACGCATTCTTGAAAAAAGCGTCGGCTTATGCGGGTGATCGGTGTCAAATGTGGGGTCTGTCGAGTCGGGTGAGTAGTTCGAGGTAGACCGTTTTCCGTCGGGGTTCGTCGCGTTCGGTGGCGTTGTCGAGTTGGTTGGTCAACCTCTGGCGGTGGTCCTCGCTGGTGGCGAAGTGGGTGCAGGTTTCGCAGATCGTTTCGTAGCGGCAGTCCAGGACTGCGGGTCGGGTGCAGTGTCCGTTGCCGAGGAGTCGGGTGCTTTCCCCGCGCAGGCGCCGCATGTTCGGGCCTTCCGTGGCGGCGGGTAGGGATACCTCGGTCTTCGCGTAGAGCGCTTCGATTTGCGTTGTAACAGCGAAGTATTCGTCGGCGACGGTGCGGTCGGAGATCCGCGCGTAGGTCAAGGTCATCGATAGTGAGGAATGGCCGAGAAGAGCAGCGACCGCTTCGAGGCTCATGCCACGGTTGATGGCCTGGGTGGCCAGGGTATGGCGGAGTTGGTGGGGGGTGACGTGTCCGATTCCGGCGGCCCCGGCTGCGGCGTAGACGGCGTAGTCGACCCGCCGACCGGGAATGGGCCGACCGCGGTCGGTGAACATCAGGGTGCTGTTGCCGGGTTGTGTCGGGTGGGCGCAAAGCCATTGCTGCAGTAGCTCTTCGACCCTCGGATGTAGTGGGATGTAGCGGTCGGTGTGAAGTTTGCCGATCGGAGTGCGCAGCCAGCGGGCGTCACCGATCACAGTGATCGCATCGCGGGTCAGCCCGAGGAACTCGCCCTTGCGCAGCCCGGTGCGGGCGAGGACCTCGACGGCGACCCGATCGAACAGGTCGGGCAGGGCACGGGCGGCGGTGAGCAGTGCGGCAGCGTCGGCGTCGCCGAGGAATCTCGGCAAGGGCCGGTCCCGGATGGGCATGTCCCCGGAGAAGACCGGGTTGCGTGGCGGCGCGTCGGGGTAGTCCCACTCGATGATCCGGTCGAAGAAGCCGCGCAGATGACCCAGTCGCATCCCGGTGGTCGTCTTGGCGGGTTCACGTTTGCCGCGGTAGCCGGGCTTACTGGTCAGGAA
>SEEV01000391.1 GCA_004211695.1 Rhodococcus sp. (in: high G+C Gram-positive bacteria) | reverse complement strand
CGGGACTGAAGTCACCCCGTCCGGGAGGAGCGACAACGCCGTCGAGGACGAAGACACCGCGCCCACACACAACGCTGCTCGACCACCGCAGCATCGATGTCGTCCGGCGTGGCTCGAGAAGTCACGACGACCTCACCTGCTGGAAACGCGCTGGTTGCTCCACGCCGCATACGATGGTGACGCACCCAACACATCAACCGGATGGGTCACTCGCTGATGACGAATCTTTCGCCCCGCCACCCACCACCTGAGCGCATCCCGAACCCTCGGCCGAACAGGCACCTGTCCACGACCGACATCGCCGGCGTGGTCGAGGCCCTCACCGGTGGGCGGCTGCTTCCCGGTCCCGGTGCCGAGAACGATCCCCGCGTCCAGTGACGGGCCGCCCGCGGCACCGACCACCCCGGCCGCCCACCACATCCGCGGCCCGCACGGTCGCGGTCGGTGCGCGCAATCGGGTCGGGCGGGTGAGCATCGCCGGGGTCGTGACGGTGTCGGCGGGTGTGGTCTGCCTGGCGTTGGGCGGGGTCTCCGGGGCCGCGCTGGTGTTCGGGATCGGTGCCCTGACCGCGCCGGCGATGATCCTGATCGCAGTGACCACCGCCGGGTTCCTCGCCGCCGGTGCGGTATTGATCGCCCGCACGCGCCCACATCGACCGGAGCAAACACCGGAGGGCGGATGGTCCCCGCCGTCGCTGTCCGATCGCCACACCGAGCACCGAAGGAAGGCAATCCATGACCGACGCACCGGCCGAGCACGCCGCGCGAGTGAACACCACCGAATGGATCAAGGCCCACCTCGAGCGGATGGGCCACGCCGACCCGACCGGCGACACCCGGCACGAGCCCGACCCGCGGACCCACCGGCCCGAATAGTCACTCGTCGGGAAAATCTCCCGTGATCACGAAGATCACGCGGCGACTGATCTCGACGGTGTGATCACAGAACCGTTCATAGAACCGACCGAGCAGCGTGATGTTCACCGCGGACGCGGCCCCATACAGCCAGTCGTCGCCTTTTGTGGCGGCGAACAGCCGTCGGAGCAGCTCGTCGGTCCGCTCGTCCGCCCAGATCAGGTCCAACGCGGCCGCCTCGTCTCGGGTCCGCAGGACCTCCCGGGCCGCCGCGGCCTGCGCCGTGGCCGCCGCCCCCATGTCCGAGATGATGCCCCGCAGCTCGTAGGGAACGACCGGCTCGGGATGATGCAGCCGCGCCACCTCGGCGATGTGCGCCGCCAGGCTGCCCATCCGCCGCAGGTCCGCAATGTTGTGCGTGCCACCGATCAGGGCCCGCAGGTCCTGCGCCACCGGTTGCTGACGCGCGATCAGGGTGAGCGCGCGATGATCGAGCTCCCGAGCGCGGGTGTCGATGTCCGTGTTGACCTCGGCGGCCCAGTCGGCGGAGGTCAGGTCGGTATCGAGCAGGGCCCGGGTGGCGCGATCGATCGCAACCTCCGTCAAGGCACACAGCTCGACGAGGTCATCTTTGAGCTCCGCGAGTTCTTCGTCGAATTGTTCCCGCATCGTCCCTGATGCCCTCTCGCTGTCTATTACTCGGCTGTCCGAGACGCCCACTCGGGCTCGGCGGCACGATGCCTGGGAATACCCATCAGGGTCTCCTCTCCACCCGTACCGCCCCGAGACTCTTCGGCCACATTGTCGCGATGCTCGGCGTTATCGAATCCGAACCATGAGCCTGCCGCCCATTCATTCGTAACGGACGAGAATCCGCACGGGGGAGCCGAGGTGCACTGCCCCATGCGCAGAGCCAGCCCCTGCCGGAACCGGATTCGTCGACGGGCAGATCGGACACCCGAGCACCCCGGTGTCCTGCGAGGGAAGTCGGCTGCCCGCGAACATGCTGGCAGCCAGGCGACCGGCGAGCCTCGTCCATGCGAGAATGACAGCCGTGCCCGACCAGCCGAACCGCAGCGCACCAGGCCGATTCACGGTCGGCTCAAAGGTGTGGTTCCGGGACGGTGCCGGCGGCGACCACATCTCCCGGCTGCCCGGCACTGTGGTCGAGGACTACGGCGACGAGGTCGCTGCCAACGCGCAGCTGGGCCGCGACTGGGCGCCCGTCCGGCGGTGGGCCGTCGCGTTGGACGAGGGTCGGCTCGTCTTCAGCGACGGACACGACCTCGAGGGTCGGTGATCCGGGTCGGACGATCATGTCCGATCCGAGCCGGGAAACGCCGGGGCAGCCGCGGCGATCGACATTCGGGTGTCCGGGTACCAGCCTCGCAGCCAGCCCGACCACCCCCGGCGGCGCGCGATCATCTCGGCACCGATCACCTCGGAACCGATCACCTCGGAACCGGCCTTCGGCGCCGCCTCGGGCTCGACGGGGACGACGGGCACCAGGCCCTGAAGTTTCTCACGGGCGAGCCGCTCGACCAGCAGCGGAACGAAGTCGCGCACCTTACCGGTCGCGAAGTGCTCGTGCGCGGAGCGCACCACCCGTTCGATGCTCTCCCGGGGCAGGTCCGGGAACCGCGTATCGAGGCGGTCGATGACTTGGTCGATGTGCTGAAGCTCCTCATCGTGCGTCATGAAGAAATCCTCCGCCGAGCCACAGGCGGGGTCAACGAGCGGATCGAAGGCCCCCAAGATCCTCGTCGCGATGCTCCTCGCACACGTGCGCGAATCGACCGAAACGCCGGTACAGGGCAGCAACCGCGACCAGCAATGCATCAGCACGCCCGCCCCCACCTACCGGGACTGAAGTCACCTCCATTCCGGGAGCGGACACCGCAGTCAAGGACGAAGACATCGCCCACGCTGCTCGACCGCAGTGTGCGACGCGTATCGATCGTCGTCGTTCGGTGACGACTCGTCACGGTGTGGTGGGACACGATCTTCGCCCGCCGATCAGTCACCGCGGCAACGCCAACCGCCTCATTCGTCGGCGCGCATGATGGGCCGGAGTCGTTCGGTCTTCTCCGGTGTCCACCCGGGTGGTTGGAGGACGGCGGCCCAGCCGTTGGCGACGTCTTCGACGTAGCGGTGGCCGTGCCCGTCGGGGACGTCGATCGCCACGGCCATGTCGGCCGAGACCTGCAGGAACGTGACGACGGGAATCCATTGCATGTCGTCGGGGACGTCGTAGCCGCGGGGTTCACGTAGCCAATCCGGCTTAGCGAACAGCAGGTCGGGGTTCCACCAGGCGATCGGGTCGGAGGCGTGCTGCAGGTACACCACGCGCGGATTTGCCCACGGGCCGGCAGGGCGTTCCAGGTTGTCTGGACGGGCGACGAACCGGATGTTGTCGCCCTGCTGATAGATCGGCAGCCATTGCGGTGAGCCGTCATCACGGTGGGCGGTGACGTCCTTCCACATGGTGTTGTTGAACGTCGGACCGCTGAACAGGGCGCCGTCGGTGCGGGCCTCGATGTTGTTGGGCGACAGGAACGGCGCCTCGCCGCCGAACGATCCGAGGCTTTCACCGAACACGACGAGCCTGGGTCGCTGGCCTTCCGGCAGCGCCCGCACCCGGCGGTCGACCGCCTCGAACAGCGCCTGCCCGGCCTCACGCGCGTTTTGCTTGTCCACCAGAAACGACAGCCAGCTGGGCAGGAACGAGTACTGCATACTGACGATCGCGGTCTCGCCGTTGAACATGTATTCGACCGCGTCGGCCTCTGCCTCGTTGATCCAGCCCGTGCCGGTCGTGGTGGCGACCGCGACCACCTTGCGCTGCAACCCGCCGGTGCGTTCGAGTTCGCGCGCGGCCAGCTCGGCGGTGGCCTTGATCCCGTCGGCCGAGTTCAGGCCGGCGTAGGCCCGGATCGGCTCGACCGCGGGCGCGCCGTTGAACGCCGACAGCTGCGCGGTGGTCGGCCCGCCGCCGACGAAGATGCGGCCCTGATGGCCCAGCGAGTCCCACGACACCAACGAGGCGGGGCCGCCCGAGCGCAGCGGCGACGCCGGCGCCGGGTTGTTCGGGCTCTGTTCGGTGTTGACCGCCGCGAAGGTGCTGTTGAGCGTGTGCATCGCGAACCGCACCACCACGCCGTTGAGGAGTGCGATACCCAGCGCCACCACGAGCAGCACCGCCACTACCGCCGAAACCCGGGGCGGGGCGACACGATTGAGTTGCCGGATCAGGTACCGGATCAGCCTGCCGATGAGCTGGCCTATCTCGACCAAAACGAACAACACCACAAGGGCCAGCGCCGGGGTCAGCAGGTAGTCGTGCCTCTTCAGCCGCGGCACACCCATCAGGTCGCGCACGTGGTCCTGCCACACGTGGAACCAGACGATCATCGCGATCGTGCCCACCACGCCGACCACGATCAGCCCGATCCACGCCACCCACGGCGCGGGCGGGCTGGCATCCTTCGAGGTCATATAGCGCACCAGCCACACCGCGAACACCCCGATCGCGTAGCCGATGGCGCCCGCCGCCGCACTGACCAATCCCTGGAACAACGGCCCACGCGGAAGGAGCGACGGGGTCATCGACAACCACAAAAACACCAACCCGACAGCCGTTCCGGTGAACGTGTAGTGGCGCTTCCACCAGTCGGGCTTGGCTGCCGGTTTCGCGGCCTCCTCGGTGTGGGGCTGCGGTCCGGCCTCGTCCTGCTCGGGGGTCGATGACTGCGTGGAGTCAGATTCGCTCATCTTGTGCACGTCTTTCGCTCACGCCTGCGGTTGCACAGCCCCCTGGCGACCCAGCAGCGTTGTCTGCGTCAGTGAACGCCTGCATGCATTAATCCACTCACGCATTGCGATATGCGTGAGATGAGACCGTCGAGGTAGGCGACCTGAGCTTCGTGAGCTGGGTCGTCAAGGCGGCTGATCCCCGGCGAGTCGTATCCCGGAATGTCAAGTCTCGACCCGACGGGATACGGCCCGCACCCTCCACGTTAAACCACCCCCGGAATGACCTCAATGGCCAGTTCGGGGGCGGTTTTTCGTCGTTTATCGGGAACATGGTACGAGATGGTCAGTTCGAATTGCTGACTGTTTGCAGTCGATGGGGACCCGGACACCTCCCACCGTTGTCGCCCCCGCAACACCTCCACGGTGAGGACCCGAGGACCAGGCTGGACAAGGGCGTCACCGACACCGGGTTTTCGAGGACAGGGGCGAGGTCCGAGACCACCGATTTCCAGCAGCGGGCGCGCCGGCCGCGCAAGATGGTGGGGCCGGTTCGATGTGGGCCGTGGTCATCCCGACCACCCCTGATCCGCGGACGAAGGCCACCCGAGGGACACCGCCATGACAGAACGAGACCCATTCCCCGATCCATCACCCGCCGGTGCGGTCGACCCGACGACCCGGGCGGCACGGATCGAACACGGCGACACGGTTCGGCGCCGAATCCCGTTCGACGCCATCGCCGAACACGCACCGGCCCCAGGCCGTGACCCGGTCGGGCTGCTCGAGTCCCAGGCGGCCGCCCGGGTTCCCGACCTCGTTCCCATCCGGTACGGGCGGATGGCCGAGTCACCGTTCGCGTTCTACCGCGGCTCCGCCCTGGTGATGGCCGACGACTTCTCCCACGCCCCGGCCACCGGCCTGCACACCCAGCTGTGCGGGGACGCCCATCTGAGCAACTTCGGGCTCTTCGCCACACCCGAGCGCAAACTCGCCTTCGATGTCAACGACTTCGACGAAACGTATCCCGGCCCGTTCGAATGGGACGTCAAGCGACTGGTCGCGAGCCTCGCCGTCGCCGGACGGAGCAACGGGTTCAGCGGGAAACAGCGCAAACGGATCACCCGCGTCTGCGCCGCCGAATACCGCGAGACCATGTCGTACCAGGCCGACCGCGGCGAGCTCGCGGCCTGGTACTCCCACATCGACGCCGCCACCGAGCTGGACGAGCTCCGCGACGTCCTGGACTCCTCGACCCGCAAACGCGTCCGCAAGACGATCGACAAATCCCGCGGCCGCGACAGCATGCAGGCGCTGTCCAAACTCACCACCCTCGTGGACGGGCAGCCGCGGATCGTGAGTACACCGCCGCTGATCGTGCCGATCGAGGAGGTCTTCACCGGCACCGAAGCCGAACAACTCGACCGGGAGCTGATCCGGCGAATGCGCGACTACCGCGACACCCTGCAACCCGCCCGCCGTCTCCT
>SEEV01000930.1 GCA_004211695.1 Rhodococcus sp. (in: high G+C Gram-positive bacteria) | reverse complement strand
TGGGGTCTGCAGGTGATCGCAAGCCATGCGGCACATCCGAATTGCAGGAAGGTCGGGCCCGGAGCCACCGCGATCCATGCCGAGCCGCTCTCGGACAACAGCTTCCATCTTCGGGCGAGTGTCTTCGGCGAGTACTGAAGTGCCTCCGCCACGTCCGCCCAGTCAGCGCGGGGGTTGAGCTGCAGCGCGCCGATAATTGCAAGGTCCAGTTCTGCTGCAGCCTGAGAGGTCATATTGGACATTATGGCCGTAAAAATTATGGAAATCGGCCAAAACCCAGGTCTCGTGAGGTGCGCCACTCAGAGTGGTTGAGCGCGAGTTGCGCAACCGGGACTCCCGGCCCACGAAGTCGAGGTCGATGCATGTGGACACAATCAGTCAGGGTGAGGAAGGTGCCGTCCAACGGGCGGGCGTTGTGGCGCACGTAGTCGGGGCTGGCACCGGTCCCGCTCTCCTGCTGTGCGGAATCGGTGGTAGCGCCGACAGTTTCGCACCGCAATTCGGTGAGCTCAACAGTTCCCTGAGGCTGCTCGCGTGGGACGCCCCCGGTTACGGGCGCAGCGGGGATCCCGGACGTCGGTTCGACCTGGACGACTACGCTGACGCCGCGGCCGAGATGCGTCCTGGTGGTCCACCCATCTCGGGAGCGCCGCAACGCGTGGTCGGCGGGCTCGATCTCGACCTCGCCGGGCGGCACGGACTGCGCCTCGGGGGCCCAGCGCACGCCCGCCGCATGCTGGTGAGCCTGCGCGATGGTCGAATCCACGCTGACGTCCGACACGATCGCACCCCGCGGCTTGGGTGGGTGCCGGCAACCCCGTCAGGATCCGCATCTCTGCGGACATTCTGTTCGTGGTGTGCCAGCCCGCCGCTGACCATGTTTCGCAAATTAATCCCACGTGGATTTCTCTTGCTTTCCGCCCACGGTGGAAATCGTTAACTGTGCACACGGTCTATTTCTTCGTGCGAGCCATGCGTGGCTGATTCCGCCGAGGTGTGTAGCGGCGTTTCGGGCCGGGGAATCCATTTTCCGCTCTATTTCATCTGTCAATCAGTGCCTGAATCTTGCGGTCTCGCGGTTCGGCATAACAGCAGGTT
This sequence comes from Rhodococcus sp. (in: high G+C Gram-positive bacteria), assembly GCA_004211695.1. GTDB lineage: Bacteria > Actinomycetota > Actinomycetes > Mycobacteriales > Mycobacteriaceae > Rhodococcus_F. The sequence continues at coordinate 162 of SEEV01000930.1, read as the reverse complement.
GAGGGCTCAAACTTTAAGAAATGAGAGCTTGCGCACAACTAGACTCAGCGTTAAGATATTGACCACTTAAGTAATTTGCAGGTTTGCAACTGTGCTCGTTATTCAGAAACAGAGGCTCCCTAGAACGCTCTGATTCGCCACGCGGTTCACGCGCCGCGTGAT
>SEEV01000057.1 GCA_004211695.1 Rhodococcus sp. (in: high G+C Gram-positive bacteria) | reverse complement strand
GTCTGGTGGGTCAACCGCCGTGGCGTCCAAAAACACATCTGAGGTGTCGTGAACATGCAGAAACTCGTTGCTACCGACCATTCCGTACAGATCTCCGGTCTGCAGAAACAATTCACCCGCCACGACAGCGGCGAGGTGAACCGCGTCATCGACGATGTCAGCTTCGCCGTACCGAAGAACAGCTTCTTCACCTTGCTCGGGCCCAGCGGCTGCGGAAAAACGACCACGCTGCGCTGCCTCGCCGGACTCGAGACTGCTGATAGCGGCGAGATCTGGATGAACGGGCAGGCCGTCTTCTCCGCCGCCGCGGGTCGCGACGTCCCTCCCGACTCCCGGCCGATCGCGATGGTGCCGCAGTCCTACGGGATCTGGCCGCACATGAAGGTGTTCGACAACGCCGCGTTCCCGCTCCGATACGGCCGAAAGACCTATCCCCGCCCAGAGACGCAGCGGCGTGTCCTCACAATGCTCGAACAGGTGGGGCTGTCGGAGTACGCCGACCGGTGGTCCACCCAGCTCAGCGGCGGTCAGCAGCAGCGGCTCGCGCTGGCCCGCGCTCTGCTGTGCGAGCCGGAGGTCCTACTGCTCGACGAACCGCTGTCCAACCTGGACGCCAAGCTACGCTCGCAACTGCGCACCGAGTTGCGGTCGTTCCAGCAGAAGTTCGGCGTCACCACCATCTACGTCACGCACGATCAGGGCGAAGCCCTCGCCATGTCCGACACGATCGTCGTCATGAACCGTGGCCGAATCGAGCAGATCGGCTCGCCGAGCGAGATCTACGACTCCCCGGCGACGCGGTTCGTGGCCGACTTCGTCGGCAGCGCCAACCTCATCCCCGGAGTGCTCGACCGGCCGGCGGGCTCCCGCGACCGGGTGGTCGACGCCAAAACGACCCTAGGGGTAGTGCGATGCGAGCGATTCACCACACCACCCGCACCGCCCACCGCCGGCCAGGAAATATTCGTGTGCATCCGGCCTGAGAACATCCGCGTCGTCACTGCGTCACGGGAGGCCGAGGGCCCCAATCGGTTCCCGGCGCGCATCATGACCGCCGAGTACCTCGGAGATCGCCAGGAGATGGTTGTCGCCGTCGGGGATGTCACACTTCGCGCGCACGCCGATGCGCACTTCGATGCCCGGCCCGGCGACGACGTGACCGTTGTCCTGGACCCAGCGTGGACGGTCGCACTGTGGTCGTGAATGCCGTGAATCGTGAGGGCGTCGGCGCGTTGCGCTGAGTGAACGAGGAACCTCCGGGCGAAGTAGGGGTGCCCAACGCGCCCTCGAGCCGCCCGGAGGTTCCTCGCTGTCCACCCAGAACATGCGGAGTTGCGACGCCTGAATAGTCGGCGAGCGGCGACGACTAGTCGGCCTGCGGGGGGAACTTCAGCTGAAGTGCCCGCCGGGCAGACGAAAGATGATGCCGCATCGCCGCCGCTGCAGCCTCCGGGTTGTGCGTGACGATCGCCGCGAGGATGGCCTCGTGCTCCCTGACGGAGTCGGTCCGCGGCTGCTCGCGGTCCGCGTCGCGGTACTGCTGCATGACGAGCGGGTACAGCAGGCTGTCGACGAACCGGGTGAGCGTGGCCTGCTGCGCCGCCTGCTTGACCTGCTGGTGAAACTTGCGGTTGAGGTTCCCGTATTCCTCGCGCCCGCCCGGCTTCTGCCAGTCCCACATGCGCGCACAGGTTTCGGTCATCGCGGCGATGTCCGCCTCGGTGGCGCGTTCGGCGGCCTTCGCCGCCAACGCCGCCTCCAGCACCGCCCGGGTCTCCAATATCTCAACCGCCTCGTCCACCGAGAACGAGCGCGTGCGTGCGCTGCGGTTCGCCTCGGCGGTGACGTAGCCCTCCTGCGCGAGGCGGGCGAGCACCGAACGGATCGTCCCGCGCGAGACCTGGAGTTGCGTGGTGAGCCCCGATTCGGTGAGGCGTGAGTCCGGTTCATAGTGACCGGAGAGGATCAATGCGCGGAGATCGTGGTACGCCTGCGACGTCCGGTTGGCACCCGAATCCGGGCCGCCGTCGTTGCTCGGGCCCGTGCCCGTGGCTAGCACCATGGTGTGTCACCTCGAAAAGTCGTGGATCCGAAGGACGAGGAACTACGCACAGTCGAGAACGTCGCTGATGTCCTATTCGACGACCGGTTCGTCACCCGCCGGGGCGGGGTGTCGCCGGAAGCGATGGGCAGCTTCGTCATCGGAACCTCCCCCGTGATGTTGTACAACAACATTAAGCGTAGCCTCGTGAGCGTTCGATGCGAACGCGGTTCAGGGGAAGCAAAAGCTTCCCTTTCTGAATCAATCCCGTCCGTACTGATGGACACTATTGTTGCACAATTTGAACCGTTGTCCGATGACTGGGGGCGATCGAGTGCGAGTCCTTCGGGCCAGCCCGAGCAGGACTGAACCAGTGTTGTCGGGCTGGTGGTCGCAGCCTGCTCCGGCTTCCGCCTCGCCCAATGTGACATTCGTTCAGTCTGACTGCGCTGGTGTGACATTGGGCGACACTGTCAGCGCAAGATCGGGCTATCCGTCACACCCGGCGGCCTTGCCGGCCGGCGGATCGCGTTTGCCGAGACCAAGTTGGCGCTCGGCGCAGATGAAATCCGTCGCCGCCTCGCCCGCGGCATCCGTCTCGCCGACGCGATCGCCCGAGCGACGTCGCGATGGCGCGAAGGCGGCCGCCGCGCTTCGCCGCCACGCGTCCGCGGACCATGTTGTTCGGGACAGCGGCCGAACTATGAGAGGCGTCCAGCGAGTTATTGGTTGTCGAGGCCGCCGTGCCCGGTGCCGCCGGTCAGGTGTCGGTCTGCTCGACGTTACCAGTGGTGTCAGGACACCTTTCCCATGTGATTGTCAGTTCGTCGCGCTCGCCGAATCGGACGAGATGCCTTCCGACGACGTCTTCCAGCCGGGACAGGTCGTCGACGCCCCCGACGATGTGCAGATGCAGTTCCGCCTGAGTCGCTGTCACCGTCGCCCGGCCGCCGGCGAGCTCGATCCAGCCGGATCGTGTGTCCGGTGTCCACTCGCCGCCGTTGCGGCGGCCGAGGTGGGATACGAGTTGTTTTCCGTATCGTTCGGGTCGGTCGGTGCGGACGGTTGCGTGTGATTCGCCGTGTGCGAGGTCGTCGGTCATGTCGGTCCCTTTCGATCAGGCACGGATGTGGGTGTCGAGGAACTGCAGGAGCAGATCGTAGGTGGGGGCGGGTTCGATAGCGCGGCGGAGCGCCGGCACGCGCCGGCGCTCCGCTGAGGACCGTGAGTTCAGTGTGTGCTCGGAACAGGTGGGGTGCCGTGGGTGTGGAAGGTGTCGATGGTTTTCATTCCCCACGCCTGGCCCTTGGAGCGTTCGGCCTCGGTCCATTCGATGACGTCCCAGTCCGGGTCGAGGATGAGCCGCGCCCCGGGATTGCAGAATTCGATGCGGTTGCCGCCGGGTTCGTAGACGTAGAGGAAGAAGGTCTGCTGGATGGCGTGCTTGTGTGGTCCGGTCTCGATGTGGACGCCGTTTTCGAGGAAGACGTCGGCGGCGCGGAGGATGTCCTCGCGGGTGTCGGTGGCGAACGCGATGTGGTGCAGACGCCCGTTGCTGCCGGTCCAGTCCTCGGTGTAGACCACGTCGTAACTCTTGTTGGTGAACGTGAGCCACTGTCCGGCGATTTTGCCCGAGTTCAGCCGGATCTGTTCGGTGGGCCGGCCGCCGAGCACGTCCCGGAGGAAGGTTCCGTTGGTCTCGACGTCGGCAGCGAGGAAGTTCACGTGATCGAGGCGGCGAACCGTGGCGGGTGCCCCCGGGTAGCGTTCGGCCTGGTTTTTGAGCGCCGGCGCGAACTCGGCCGGAGGAACGGTCTTCTCGACCTCCCAGTAGAGGTCCATCGGGTGCCCGTCGGGGTCGGCGAACGTGTAGGTCTTGCCGATACCGGGATCGCCGTCGCGCCACCCGATGCCGCGGCCGGACGCCTCGATCGCCGCGACTCGGCGTTCCAGCGCCGCGGCACTCGACACCCGGTAGCCCAGCCGCCCGATGCCCGACGTGTCGTGGGCGGTGAGCTTGAGGGAGTGGTGCTGGTAGTCGTCCCACGATCGCAGATACACACTTTCGCCGTCGGACGCGACTTCGCGCAGTCCGAGGAGTTCCGTGAAGAACCACTTGCTCTCGTCGAAGGTCGGGGTGAACAGTTCGACGTAGCCGAGGTGGGCGATGTCGAAGCGAGCGTCGTCGTTGGTGCTCATGAGTTGTCCTCGGTGTGGGTGGCGGCCGGTGCGGGATAGACGTTGCCGTCGAACAGTTTTCGGGCGGTGCGGATCACGGCGGCGCGGCGGATGTCGACGCCCGCGTCACCGGTGTATGTCAGGTCCATGTCGACATCGAAGAATCCGGTGGGGTGTTCGATGCGGACGACGTCGGCGCGGTAACGCGCGATCCGCTCGGCGACCGACCCGGGGATGCGGGCGGCGGTGCCGACGGTGAGCGCTCCCAGCACGCCGATGGCGGTGTGGCACCGCACGGGGATGAACGTGAGGGTGTCGAGGGTGCCGTCGCCGAGCGGGGCAGCGACCAGTGTCATCTTGGGAACTGTCGTGGTGGACACGTCCCCGAGCCCCATCAGTTTGCCTGCCTGCGAACGGATGTGGGCGAGTCGCTCGGTCAGGTCGGTGTCGGCTTCGAGTTCCGCGGGGTTTTCGTGTCCGGTGGCGCCGAGATCGGCGGCGGCGATCACGACCGTCGGCATGCCGTTGTCGATGCAGGTGACGTCCACACCGTCGATGGTGTCGACGACGCGTCCGGTCGGCAGCAGCGCCCCACACGTCGAGCCGGCGGTGCCGGAGAAAGAAATATTGATCGGGGCGGCTGCGCCGGGCACTCCGGCGATCGCGCAGGTGCCGGCGTAATCGACCTGCCCACCCGGTGTCGGGAACGTTGCCGTGGCAAAGCCGTCCGAATTGACCATCCGGATCCGGACACTCGTGTGCTCGGGATCGGCGGGTACCAGGCCGTGTTCGACGGCGAAGGGCCCGACACCGGCGAGGATGTTGCCGCAGTTCTGGGCCGATGACACGCGGGCCTGGTCGACGGTGACCTGCAGGAACAGGTAGTCGACATCCGCGCTCGGGTCCTCCGACGGGCTGATCACCGCGACCTTGCTGGTGAGTGGGTGGGCGCCGCCGATCCCGTCGATCTGACGGGGATCGGGGGAGCCCATGACGCGCAGCAGGAGATCGTCCCGCTCGCGGAGGTCGGAGGGGAGTTCCGCGGCGAGAAAGAACGCCCCCTTGGACGTACCGCCCCGCATCCAGGTGCAGGGGACGCCGTTCATCACAGCGTTTCCTGCTGTTCCAGCCGGTACTGCTTCTGCGACAGGTACCGCACACCGAGGGAGTCGAGGACCGGACGCAGGCCGTACCGGTCGAGTCCCAGCTGACCGGCGCGGAAGTCTTGGCGCGCAGCCTCTTCCTTCTCCAGCCGGGCGCGGGAGGCGGCCACGGTGTCGGCCGCGGTGGCGCGGGGCACGATCACCACACCGTCGTCGTCGGCCACCACGACGTCACCGGCGTCGACGCACACCCGGCCCAGCGTGACGGGAATGTTCACAGCGCCGGCGGTGGCCTTGACCGTGCCCTGCGCGGACACCGCGGTGGACCACACGGGGAAGCCCATGTCGTTCAGTTCGGCGACGTCGCGGACGCCGGCGTCGATGACGAGTCCGCGGACACCCCGCGTCTGCAGGGCGGTGGCGAACAGTTCGCCGAACATGCCGTCCGTGGAGGGGGAGTTGGTGGTGACCACCAGGATGTCGCCGGCGCTGCACTGCTCGATGGCGGCGTGGATCATCAGGTTGTCACCCGGCCAGGACAGGACGGTCACGGCGGTGCCGGCGATCCGGGCGCCGGACTGGATGGGCCGGAACTGCGGGCCGGCGAGACCGGTGCGACCCTGCGCCTCGTGCACTGTTGCGGTACCGAACCCGGCGAGGGCGTCGACCGTGTCGAGAGGTGTCTTGATCGGGTCGGTGAGAATCACGGGATTCTTCACGACAGCACCTCCGCCACCTGGGGGTAGTACCGCACGTAAGCCTCACCCATCGTGTCGGTGCTGAAGCCGAGGTTCGGTCCGGCGTTGCGCTTGACCTGAACACCGCGCCGTCGCGCGAGATCGGTGTAGTAGGTCCACATGTGTTCTTGCGCCACAAGGGATTCCATTGCCTTGCGCTTCTGGGGAAAGACGTCGGTGATGTCGATCAGCACGTTCGGCTTGAAGTCGCACTGCTCGGGCTGGTGCGGCTCGAAGAAGAACACCGGTGGGGCGCCCAGGGGCTCGCCCTCGGCGGGGTAGCCGATTGCCTGGGCCAGGATGCGGGCGTCGAGCGCCATTCGGGCGGCAGCGGGATGGTCGGCGTTGTAGGGGTCGATCAGCGGATGAGTCAGGACGACTGTGGGATTGACGTCGCGGTAGACGTGCACCAGTCGGTCGACCAGTTCGGGTGACGGCAGCAGCGGGTAGTCGCCGGCGTCGAAGAACTCGATCTCCGCTCCCAGGGCCGACGCGGCCGCTTCGGCCTCGCCCCGCCGGATGTCCTTGATCTCCTCGAGCGACTTGCCTTCCCGCCACGCCCGGGCGGACTCACCGCGTTCGCCGTAGCTGAGGCACACGACCTTCGCGCGTTCGCCGCGTGCGGTGGCGGCGGCGATGGCACCGCCTGCCCGCCAGACGAAGTCGCCGGCATGGGCGCTGACGACCAGCAGAGCTGGTTCAACCTGATTTGTCATGGGTTCTTCCCTTCTTCGCTATCCGAGATGTGGGCGGGGTCACCGCACCCAGTAGCTAGTAGTTCATATTGACGACCAAATTGTCAACAATCACGTATTCATTTTTCACGACGAGAAGGTTGTGGAGATCGTGGCGGATCGTATAGATTGTGTGCCGAGTGACCTGAGTCACGCGATCGCATCATCGCCGTGAGGAGTGCCGTGTGGCTGTTTCGTTCGGCGCCGCGACGCCACGCCAACTCGGGCGCGGGCTGTGGCGCCGCCGGGAGCCATTGAGCCGCCGGGATTTCCAACCATTCTCGAGAGAAAAGACCGCACTGCTGACGCATCGTGCAGGATGTCAAGGAGAGAGAATCTATGTCGGATCTGAGTCGACGCGCGTTCCTGGGAAGTTCCTCCGCGCTACTGGCGGGGACTGCCGTGGCATGCAGCGCGAACAGCGCAGCACACACCGGTACGCCCACGTCGTCCATCGAGGCGGGAGTGCCGGTGACCGGACCTTTCGCCAAGACGCCGGGTTGGCTCGATTGGTACCAGAACCCGTCCACACCGCGATTCTCGGTGCCGGCGGGAGCGGCCGACGCCCATTGTCACGTCTTCGGTCCCGGCGCCCAGTTCCCCTTCGCGCCGGAACGCAAGTACACCCCGTGCGACGCGAGCAAGGACCAACTCTTCGCGCTGCGTGATCACCTGGGAATGAGTCGCAACGTCATCGTTCAGGCCACCTGCCACGGCGCGGACAACAGTGCGATGGTCGACGCCGTTCAGGCCGCCGGCGGCCGGGCCCGCGGCATCGCCACGGTCCGCCCCGACATCACCGACGCCGAGTTGCGCCGGCTCGACGACGCCGGCGTGCGGGGGGTGCGGTTCAACTTTCTGCCACGCCTGGTCGACGGATCCCCGAAGGACGATCTGACCGCCGTCGCGCAGAAGATCGCCCCGCTCGGGTGGCACATCGTCATCTACTTCGAAGGTCCCGACCTCGAGGGCTTGGAAGGCTTCTTCGACACACTGCCCACCCCGCTGGTCGTCGACCACATGGGACGTCCGGATGTCACCCAACCCGTCGACGGCCCCGAGTTCAGTCGCTTCCTCCGTTTCGTCGAGCGCAACGACGCATGGGTCAAGGTCAGCTGCCCGGAACGGCTCACGGTCACCGGCCCTCCAGCGCTGAACGGCGAACAGAACGCCTACACCGACGTCGTGCCCTTCAGTCGGCGAGTCATCGAAGAGTTTCCGGATTCGGTGCTCTGGGGCAGCGACTGGCCCCACCCCAACCTCACCGACCACATGCCCGATGGCGGGCTCCTGGTCGACCACATTCCCCACGTCGCCACCACCGCGGACCTGCAGCACAAACTCCTGGTGGCCAACCCGATGCGCCTGTACTGGCCGGGCGAAACCTACTGAGGCCACTTCCCACGACATTCTTCGAGAAGGGCTTTCCCGTGCAGCACTCCAACGCGGCGAATCGGCTGGACCGCCTGCCGATTTCGCGGTTCCACAAGGTCACCCTGGTGGCCGTCTCGTTCGCGTACTTCTTCGAGTTCGCGGACATCAACACGTTCGCCACCACCGTCCCCAAACTCGTCAAGCTGTGGGGAGTCACCGTCAACCAGGTCGCCTACGTGACCTCCCTGTCCTTCGTCGGCATGTTCTTCGGCTCCCTCGTCGGTGGGTGGATCGCCGACCGCGGGGGCCGTAAGAACGCGCTGGCCATCACCACCCTGTGGTTCGCCGTCTTCTCGTTCGCGTCGGTGTTCTCCTGGGACATCCTGTCTCTCGGCGTCCTCCGGGTTCTCACCTCGGCGGGGCTGTCGGCCATGACCGTCGTGGCGGTCATCTACGTCAACGAAATCTTCCCCGCCGCCGTGCGCGGCAAGTACCAGGCCTACGCCATCGTCATCGGCATCTGCGGCACGCCCGTCACCAACCTCGTTGCCGCCGCGGTCGTTCCACTCACCGATTGGTCGTGGCGGCTGGTCTACCTGTGGGGCAGCCTCGGCCTCCTCTTCCTCCTCTTCACTCGGCACCTGAAGGAATCGCCACGCTGGTACGAGAGCAAAGGACGCTACGACGAAGCCGACACGGTGCTGAGCGAGATCGAATCCCGTGTCGCCGCGGAGACGGGTCCGCTGCCCGATCCGGTCGCCCCGATCACGGTCGCCGCCAAGCAGACCAAGGCTCCGCTACGACTGCTCTTGCAGAAGAGGTACCTCGTTCCCACGGTCCTGCTCTCGGTGATGTGGGTTACCCAGACCATCGGCTTCTTCGGCTACTCCAGTTGGGCGCCCACCCTGTTGGCGCAGGAGGGCCTCAGCGTCGAGAAGTCGATCTTCTACGTCGCGCTCACCACAGTCGGGGCGCCGCTGGGCTGCTTACTCGCCGCACAGGTCACCGATCGTGTCGAACGCAAGTGGTGCCTCGTCGCCTTCGGTGTGGTGATCGCGATCTGCGGCCTCTTCTACGGGCTGACGTTCAACCCGATCATGATCGTGGTGTTCGGCTTCCTCGTGAACTTCTTCGAGCGCGGCTACACGGCCGTGGCCTACGCCTACTCCCCGGAACTGTTCGACACCCGTACCCGGTCGCTGGGCACCGGCGTGTCCTACGGACTCGGCCGCCTGTCGAACGCCGTCGGTCCGCTCGTCATCGCCGCGCTCTACACCGGCACCGGGTATCACAGCGTCTTCTACTTCATCGCCGGAAGCTGGCTGGTCGGAGCGCTCGTCCTGGCCGTCTTCGGACCCAGGTCCCGGCAGGCCCGGCGTGCCGACTCGGCAACAGAGGCAACGACCGTACCCACCACGGCATGACGAGGGCTGAAGCCCCACGAACATCTGGAGTGCCCATGACCATCGACCACACCGGGTCCGATCGCGCCCGGACCCGCCTCGCCCTCTCGGTGCTCGCCCTGTGTTGGTTCGCGATCCTGTGCGACGGGCTCGACACCTTCGTCTACGGTGCCGTGCTGCCGCGCATGCTCGCCGACCCCACCCTCGGCATGGGCCCCGCAGCCGCCGGCACTGTCGGCAGCATCGCGACCTTCGGCATGTTGATCGGTGCGCTCGCCGCCGGTCCGATCGCCGACCGGCTCGGCCGGCGCACCGCGATCGTCGCAGGTGTCGCACTGTTCTCGATCGCCTCGGTGGTGTGTGCGGCCGCCCCGTCGCTGGAGGTCTTCGCGGCGGCGCGAGGAGTGGCCGGCCTGGGACTGGGCGGGCTCATCCCCACCGCGATCTCGATGGTCATGGAGTACGCCCCACGAGGACGGGCGAATCTGATGGTCGCCTCGCTGATGACCGCCCATCAGGCCGGTGGCATCCTCGCCCCGGGATTGAGCATGCTCTTCCTGGACAGCCGCGGATGGCGTTTCCTGTTCCTGCTCGGCGGTCTGCCGCTGGTGCTCGCGGTGCCGCTCATGCTGAAGTTCCTCCCCGAATCGATAGGATTCCTGCTCGCCCGTGGCCGCGTCGCCGATGCCGAAGCGCTCGCCCGGCGTTACGGGGTGGCCGTCGCGGACTTCGTCACCACTCCCGACGCGACGGAGTCGACCGCATCGACGACGGCCCACCGGATCCGACAGCTGTTCACCGGCTCCCGTGCGATCACCACACCGGCCCTGTGGGTGGCGTCGTTCGCCGGGTTGCTACTCGTGTACGGGGTGGCCACCTGGTTGCCGGTCATGATGAGGTCGACCGGGTACGAGCTGGGCTCGGCGCTGAGTTTCCTGCTGGTGATCAACCTCGGTGGCATCGTGGGCATGCTGATCGCCGGGCAGGTGGCCGACCGGGTCGGGCCGATACCGACCGCGCTCGTGTGGTTCGCGTTGACCGCCATCGGTATCGCGGCGCTGTCGGTGCAGATGCCGCTCGCCGCGACCTACGCCGTGGTCTTCGCGACCGGCGTGTGGCTGTTCAGCGCGCAGACCATGGTCTACGCCGGCACCGCCGCCCACAGCGAGGCCGACTTCCGGGCCACCGCCGTCGGACTCACGTCCGGGATCGGCCGCCTCGGCGCTGTCTTCGGACCGTGGCTCGGCGGCGTTCTCCTTGCCTCGGGGCTACCGCGGTGGGGATTCGGCGCCTTCGCGGTCGCCGCCCTGGTCGCCGTGGCAGCGCTGCTCGTGGTCTTCGTGACAGACCGCGTCGGGTCGCGGACGACGACGAGTCCAGTACTCGAACGGGTCTCGCTATGAGTGCGCGCCTGCGGTCATCCCTGGCGGGCGGCCGCGACGTCCTCGAGAGCGGCGGTCACGCTCGCCAGATGGCTACGCATCGCGGCCTCCGCCCGCTCCGGGTCGCGTGCGCAGACCGCGTCGATGATCGCGAGATGCTCGGGCAGCGACACCGACATACGGCCGGGATGCATCGACAGCTTGAACTGGTGCCGCACGAGCTGACCGCGCAGCCGTTCGAGGATCTCGTCCGCCGACCGCTGCGCACTGATCTCCCGAACGCGCTTGTGCAACAACTGGTTCGACCGCGAATACCCGAACACGTCGCCAGCCGACACCGAGGTCGTCAACTCCTCGCGCAAGGCGGTGAGTTCCGCGATCTCCTCGTCGGTGACCTTCTGAGCCGCCTTCGCCGCGCACAGTCCTTCGACGACCATCCGCACCTCGGTGATCTCGACCGCCTCGTCCAGCGACACCGACCGCACCCGGGCGCCGCGGTTCTGGATCCGCTCGACGAGGCCCTGGGCGGTGAGTTCGTGCAGGGCCGCCCGGACCGCGCTGCGACTGGCGTCGTATTGCGTACACAGGTCAGCCTCGACCATGCGCTGGTTGGGCGCGAAGTCTCCGTCGAGGATCGCTTTGCGGATCAAGTCGGTGACCGCAGCCTGATCCGTGCTGTGCTCGCGAGCTTCCTTCACCGGCATCGGGCTATCTCCGCTCAGATCATCGCCAAAATTGTTACCGATATTGTACCGACTCATCGTCACCTGGATCGCACATGGCACCAGATCCACCCAGGAAAGAGGAACCGATGACCCAGCAGACGACAATCGCCGTCCTCGGACTCGGCGAGGCCGGCGGCGCATTCGCGCGCGATCTGATCACCGCGGGAGCGACCGTTCGCGCATTCGATCCCGCAGTCGCCGCACCGGCCGGCGCCATCGGGTGCCGGTCCGAAGCCGAGGCCGCCGACACCGCCGATCTCGTCCTCAGTGTGAACACCGCACGTGCGGCGCAGGTCGCACTCGAACGCGGTTCTTCGGCAGTGAGGTCTGGTGCGGTCTGGGTGGACATGAACACCGCGGCGCCCGATCTCAAACGCGGTCTCGATGCCTATGCCGCGACACACGGAATCGGTTTCGCCGACGTGTCGATCATGGCTCCGGTTCCCGGCCGCGGGCTCCGGACACCGCTCATGACGAGCGGCCGCGACGCACACCGAGCCGCGGACATTCTCACCCGATACGGGGCCTCCGTCGACGTTCTCGACGCACCCGCAGGTGCGGCCGCCGAACGAAAACTGCTGCGCAGCATCTTCTACAAGGGTATGTCCGCGGCCGTCCTGGAGGCCCTCGCCGCTGCGCGTGCGCTGGACCTCGAAGAATGGCTCACCGACAACATCGCCGACGAACTGACCCGTGCCGACGGACGCACCATCAATCGCATCGTCGACGGTACCCACCGCCACGCCCGGCGTCGTGCCGACGAAATGGCCGCCGCGGCAGACATGCTGCGGACCCTCGATATCGACCCCGACATCGCCCAGGCCACCCACGAACTGCTGGCCAGGATCAACTCCGGGTCTTCTCGCCTCGCCGAATGCGACATCCGTTCCGTCTGACTGCACCGGTGTGACATTGGGCGAGACGGTCAGCCGCGGAGCATCCCGGGATGTCCTACCTGACCTACTTCCCGCCCACGATGCCGGTGTCGAGGAGTTTGGTGATGTCGTCGTCGGAGCTGCCGAGGAGGTCGCGGAGCACGCTGCCGGTGTCGTCGCCGACGGCGGAGGCGGGGGCGACGGTGGCGTGGTGGCCGTCGAAGGAGGCGGGGTGCCCGGAAGCGAGGTAGGTGCCGATGCGGGGTTGGTCGAGGGGGGTGAACATCGGGTTGTTCTCGAGTTCCCCGGATTTCACGACTTCCTCGAAGGTGCGGTAGCGCTCGGCGAGCACGGATGTCTTCGAGAGTGCTTCGGCCACTTCGGTTGCGGTGTGTTCGCGGAACCAGCGGGCAAAGAGGGCGGTGAGGACGTCGCGGTGGGTGAAGCGGTCGGTGTCGCGCGCGAAGTCCGCGTCGAGTGCGGTGGCGAGTGCCTCCACGGCGGCGGTGGTTCCGGTGACGGCGACGAGGTCACGGAAGTGGCGGGGGGTGAGGGCCACGATCATGAAACGCTCGCCGTCGCTGGTGGTGAAATCCGTTCCGTACGTGCCGTAGACGGAGTTTCCGGTCGCTTGCCTGCCGGTGCCGTTGATCTGGACCTCGGTGAGGTAGCCGAGCGTGCCGGCGGTGGCGAGCGCGACGTCCTCGAGCGGCAGGCGGATGTGGGTGCCCTCGCCGGTGGCGTCGCGGTGGCGAGCGGCGGAGGCGACGGCCAGCGCGGCGTACAGCCCACACACCACGTCCCACGCGGGCAGGACGTGGTTGACGACGCCGGCATGATCGGTCGGACCGGTGATGGACGGGAAGCCGAGCCCCGCATTGACGGTGTAGTCGACGGCGGGGGAACCGTCGGTGCCACCGAGGACTTCGAGGGCGATGACGTCGGAGCGCAGGGCGGTCAGCGCGTCGTGGGCGAGCCAGTCACGACCGCCGGCGTTGGTGACGAGGATTCCGCCACCCTTACCGGGGGCCGCGACCAGTTGCTGGACGAGCCGCTGCCCCTCGGGGCTGCGCATGTCGACGGCCACGGACCGCTTGCCGCGGTTGAGACCGGTCCAGTAGATGCTCTCACCGTCACTCGTGACCGGCCAGCGTTTGTAGCAGGCGGCGCCGCCGATGGGATCGACCCGGATGACCTCGGCCCCCAGCTGGGACAGCGTGAGCCCGCAGAGGGGGGACGCGACGAAGCTGGAGACCTCGACGATCCGAAGTCCGGCAAGGGGAGTGTGGGCGGTCACGAGAGTTGCTCCTTGAGTGTGGAGGTCAGGCCATGAGGGCGGTGAAGCGCCAGTCGAGGACGGGGACGTCGGACGCGGTGGCGTTGTGCGCGAACACGAGTGAACGCAGATGCAGTACTCCGCCGCCGCCCGGCAACTCCTCGGCGGTCTCGATCTCGAGTTCGCTGGTGAGGGTGTCACCTTCGTGGACGGGACCGGTGTGATCGCAGGACTTCCAACCCAGGACGGTCACGAGGTTGGGCAGGGCGCGGGTGGCCTGACCGAGCGCGATGCCGATGGTGTGCCCACCGTAGACGAGCCGGCCGTCGGCGCCGACGCGTTCGTCGTGGTGGGTGGCGGCGATGTTGAGGGTGAGGCGCGCCAGCTCGGGGGCGCTGGAGACCACGTCGCCGCTGCTCCGCAGGACGGTTCCGGCGAGGCCTTCCGTGAAGTGCTGTCCGGGAACCTTGTCGCGATACACGGCGAGATCCCAGCCGTCGGGCGCGGAGAAGGACTGCTCGGACTGCGGACCGATCGCGGACAGGTCGTCGGACTTGCGGACGCGGTCCTCGTCGGGGCTCTCGCTCAGCGGGAGCATCGCGCACCGGTAGAAGTCGAGGACGGTGCGGCCGTCCTGATCGGTGGACGTCATCCGGAGTGCCGCCAGACCGGTGGGTTTGCGACCGGGTTTCGCCGAATTCTCCCGCAGGCCCACCACTTCGGTGCGCGTGTAGAGCGTGTCGCCGAGGTGCGGGAAATGATGGAACCGCAGACCGCGATAGAACAGGTTGGCCTTCACGTGGTGGGTGGCCAGCGTGGACTGTCCGATGGCGACGTCGCAGACGAGACCGGGGTTCGCGACGGCCTGCTCGGATCCGGTGACCGCCCGGGACAGGTGCGCGTCGAGGGGGAGCCGCAGGCGGTCGCCGAGGATGGCCTGATGTGTCGCGGCGAGGCCGCTGGTCAGGGTGACGGCGGGCGCGGTGTCGAAGACCTGGCCGACCTCGAGTTCGTCGAAGTACGGTCCGCCGACGTACGTCTGTGTGATCGTCACTTGGCACCTACCTGAGCGAGGACCCGTCGGGCCGCCACTGCCACGGCCTCGTCGAGCATCTGTCCGTCGAGTTGTGCGGCCCCGTTTCCGGCGGCCTCGGCTGCGGCGAGTGCGTCGATCACGCGTCGCGCATCCTCGACGGCCGTGTCGGTGGGGGTGAACGCCGCTGCGGCGGAATCGACCTGGGCGGGGTGGATGACCCATTTCCCGTCGAAGCCGAGCGCGCTGGTCCAGGCCGCGGAGTGGCGGAAGGCGTCGTTGTCGGCGATACCGAGGAACGGGCCGTCGACGGCCTGGATGCCGGCGGCGCGGGCGGCGACGAGGACGGCGTCCTGGATCGCGAGCCAGTGCTCGGGCAGGGCGGAGCGGGAACGTCCGAGGGCCGCGCCGAGATCGGCGTAGCCGATGACGACGGATTCGAGGCGGGTGACGGCGCGGGTGATGTCGCCGATGTTCTGCACTCCGCCCGGGGTCTCGACGAGAGCCTGCACCCCGATGTCGGTGCCGGCGAGAACCTGATCGGCGTGAGCGAGATCGTGCGCCGTCTCCGTCTTGGGAAGAACGACGGAAGTGAGCGCGCTGCCGAGGGAGGCGCACAGGGCGAGGTCGTCCTCGGCCCACGGCGTGCTCAGCGCGTTGATGCGGACCGAGACGGCGCGGGAGCCGTCGGACTCCTGCACGAGGCGGCGGACGAGGTCGCGGGCGTCGGCCTTCCTGGCCGCGGCGACCGCGTCCTCGAGGTCCAGGACCACCTCGTCGGCGGTGGACCGGAGTGCCTTGAGGGCCTTGTGCTCGTCGGATCCGGGGGCCACCAGAACGGCGCGCCTGCGGGTGAGGTTCTGCACGATGCTTCATTCCTAGGGTCCGGGAGCCCGGGTCGGGCTGGATATGTACGGCCAGCCTGATGGGGCTGCGCTGCTGATGCTGGCAGCGGCGCAGGGGTCATGTCAAGACGGATCCTTGACTTTAAGCAGACATTGTCGGATTCTGGCCGTACAAATGTTGTGGAAAGTGTGAGGTGGATTCATGGGCAAGCTGAACGAGGAAGAGTCGTATCTGGTCGAGACGGTGCGCGCGTTCATCGACCGCGACGTGAAGCCGACGGTGCAGGCGGTGGAACACGCCAACGAGTACCCCGAGAAGTGGATCGAGCAGATGAAGCAGATCGGCATCTACGGTCTGGCGGTCCCGGAGGAGTACGGCGGGTCGCCGGTGTCGATGCCCTGCTACGCGCAGGTGACGCAGGAGTTGGCGCGCGGGTGGATGAGCCTGGCGGGTGCGATGGGTGGGCACACCGTCGTCGCGAAGCTGCTGTCGCTGTACGGCACGGAGGAGCAGAAGCAGCAGTACCTGCCGAAGATGGCGACCGGTGAGATCCGGGCGACGATGGCGTTGACGGAGCCCGGTGGCGGTTCCGATCTGCAGGCCATGTCGACCAACGCGAAGGCGGACGGCGACGACCTGGTGATCACCGGATCGAAGACGTGGATCTCCAACGCCCGCCGCTCCGGCCTGATCGCACTGCTCTGCAAGACGGACCCGCAGGCGACCCCCAAGCACAAGGGGATCTCGATCGTTCTGGTGGAGCACGGTCCCGGTCTGACGGTGTCGCGGGATCTGCCGAAGCTCGGCTACAAGGGTGTCGAGACGTGTGAGCTGTCGTTCGACGGTTACCGCATCCCGGCGACCGCGATCCTCGGCGGCACCCCGGGCAAGGGGTTCGGTCAGATGATGAAGGGCCTCGAGACCGGACGCATCCAGGTGGCCTGCCGGGCGCTGGGTGTGGCGACGGCGGCGCTCGAGGATTCCCTCGCCTACGCGCAGCAGCGGGAGAGCTTCGGTCAGCCGATCTGGAAGCACCAGTCGATCGGCAACTATCTGGCCGACATGGCGACCAAGCTGACAGCGGCCCGCCAGCTGACCTGGCACGCGGCGGAGCAGTACGACAGCGGCGACCGGTGCGACATGGAGGCGGGGATGGCGAAGCTGTACGCGTCGGAGGTGGCGATGGACATCGCCCTCAATGCCGTCCGTATCCACGGTGGTTACGGCTATTCGACGGAGTACGACGTGGAGCGTTACTTCCGCGACGCGCCGCTGATGATCGTCGGTGAGGGCACCAACGAGATCCAGCGGAATGTCATCGTCTCGCAGCTGGTGTCGCGAGGCGGTCTGTAGACCAGCGACCTGCACGTAGGATCGGTGCGCGATGAACGGTAGGGAACGAGAACGAGACACGGAGCCGGCGTACCAGCTGGTGTCGAGGCAGCTCCGCGAGCACATTGCGGCGGGCAAGTACCGCGGCGGTATCAAGCTGCCCACCGAGTTCGAGCTCGCGGAGCAGCACGGCGTGAGCCGGCAGACCGTCCGCCGTGCGTTCCAGGACCTGGTCGCCGAGGGCATCGTCTACCGGGTGCCGGGCCGGGGAACGTTCGCCGCCGAGTCCGACGGCCGATACCTGCGTCAGCTGGGGTCGATCGAGGATCTGATGAATCTGTCCACGGACACCACCATGGAGGTGGTCTCACCGCTGCGCCGGCGGGTCGACATCGAGGCCGCGAGCAGGCTCCGGCTCGACACCGACCTCGTCCACACGGTCGTGTTCCGGCGACGCCACGACGACACCCCGTTCGTGCTGACCACCGTGTACCTCCCCGACGAGATCGCCCGGCTCGTCGCCGAGGCGCCCGAGATGTCCGAGGGTGCCGTCAGCTCGTACACGATCATCGGACTGCTGGAGCCGCACCTGCGGAGCCCCATCGTCGAGGCCGCGCAGTCGATCACGGTCGCGGCGGCCCCCGCGGACGTGGCCCGCGAACTGGGCTGCCCCGAGGGTCATTCGATGCTGCGGGTGGACCGTCTGTATTCCGACGCGGAGGGGAGGATCGTCGAGTTGGCGGTCAGCTACTTCCTGCCCGAGCACTACACCTATCGCGTGACGCTGCGCCGCGGCGGACGCTGACCGCGGGCTGAAAGCGGCTATGCCGGCAGGTTTTCGCGCGCCCAGGCGGTCAGGGCGTTCAGTGACGGCAGGAGTGCCCGGCCGGCCGGCGTGAGTTCGTAGGCGACCGAGACCGGCGGGCCCTCGTCGACGGAGCGCAGGACGAGTCCGGCGGTCGCCAGTTCGGCGAGGCGGTCGGACAGCACCGAGTCGCTGATGCCGCCGACGCCGCGGCGTAGCTCGGAGAACGTGGACGGTCCGTCCATCAGCACGCCGAGGATCACGCCGTTCCAGCGCTTGCCGAGAAACGTGAAGGCGCGTGCGAGTGCCGCGTCGCAGGCACGGGGTTCGTGCGTCACTTCGTCGTCAGCCACCCCTCCACCCTAGCAATGGTGCTAGCATCGGCCCTGCAACTAGTATTTTAGAAGTAACAAGCAGAAAGGGAGTCGATGACGAACGCAATCACGGCCGGTAGAGGACTCGACGACGCGGCACGGGCACTGCTCTACACCGAGGCCCGCACCGCCAACAGCTTCGCTCCGACGCCGGTGCGCGACGAAGAACTCGCGCAGATCTGGGAACTCGCGCGCTGGGCGCCCACGGCCGCGAACACCCAGCCGCTCCGGGTGCTGTTCGTTCGCACCGACGAGGGCCGGGCCCGCCTCGTCGAGCACATGAGCGAGGGGAACAAGGAGAAGACCGCGTCGGCGCCCGCCGTCGCCGTCCTCGCCGTCGACCCCCGTTTCCACGACCACATCCCGGCGCTGCTGCCGTTCCGCCCCGAACTCCGCGACGTGTTCGAGGCGAACGAACCGATGCGCAAGCACACCGGGGACTTCAACGCGGCCCTCCAGGCCGGCTACTTCATCCTCGCCGTGCGCTCGCTCGGACTCGCGGCCGGACCGATGGCCGGTTTCGACGCCGACGGGGTCGACGCCGAGTTCTTCTCGGACGGTGGCAGGCGGTCGACCCTCGTGGTCAACATCGGCCACCCGGGCGAGAACCCCTGGTTCGACCGGCTCCCCAGGCTCGACCCGGCGGAATCCGTCTCCTGGGCTTGACGATCGGAGTCTAGGTGTCGCCGGGGGGTGCCCGGACCCCAGCTTCCGAACTGCTCCACCACGTCCCAAAACGGGTCGTCGGGGCCGCTGTCGTAGGTGCACTCGGTGGCCGGGGGTCCCGCGCGAACGCCCACAGCAGCGCCCCGGCCGCCCCCGCGTCTCGCTGCCCCTGGATCTTGGCGGCGATGTGCGACGCCCGGTCCGTGAGGGTGGCGCACGATCCGGCGAGTTCGCCGATCTCGCGCACCAGGAGTGGTTTCCCCAGCGCCGCAGCCTGTTCGAGGCGACGGCCGAGACCGTTCCACTGATCGCCGGGCAGCGGAACGCCGTCGGCGCCGTAGTCGTGATACTGCACGAGCGCGTCCTCGCACGCCCCGTCCTGCGGTGCGAGGACGGGGATCATCTGGTCGTGGGCCTCTGCCGCGGCGAACACGGCATCCATCGGCCCGAAGTCCAGCTGTCCGGTGAACCGGTTGATCGCCAGCGCCTGGAACAGGTTGAACGGGTCAGCGAGCGCGGCGGCAGCGCGGAGAAGTACGAGTCGAGGTCGACCGTGGCGCCGCATCCCCAATTCACCGACCAGTTGGTGGCCAGCTGATACGCGTTGAACCCGGTCGGCCACCACGGCTGCCCGTCGAGCGCGAACCCTCGGACGACGCGGTGACCCGGGCACCCGGCGCCGGGGCTGCAGGCGACACGGAGCCACCTCCCAGCGCCGTCAGGGCGACGGTCGCGATCACCGCTGTCGGCTTCGTGATGCGCGATTGCGTCATGGATCGATAGTAGAGACCAGCCGGTACGAACAGCGGTCTGTCCGGCCCCTCGAGCGACCGTCCAGTCGCCCTGCCAGGGGACGACGCCTCGAACTTCACCACCTCGACCCGATAGTGTGCACGGCGGGGGCAAGCGCACTTCACCACCGAGAATTCGCAGAGGTTTACATTGTCGAGTCCCGAAACCGACGCCGAGCTCGCAGGCCGCGTCCAGCGCCTGCTGCAGTTCCTGCGCGAGATCGTCAGGGCTCGCACGAAGCCGGTTCTCCGCGTCGACCAGCACGAACAGGTCGAATGGCTGCACCAGGACGGCCGGACGATCCAACTCGATCCCGATGCCGCGCAGGGCGACATCGTGCTCCGCGTGCCCCTCATCGGCGTCGACGATCCGCCGGATCTGCCGACCGTCCTCGCCGGCTGGGTGGACGCGTCGGCCCGCGCCGACAGCTCCCGCGCCGACCTCGAACTGAACGCGTCCGACGCCTACGACGAGGGCTCCGACGAGGAATACGACGTGCGCCGCGCCTACGACGTCCGGCAGGCGTTCGACGCGTACATGCCGCGCTGGCAGGCGTGGGCCAAGGCCGACCGCGAGCGACGCCCGCACGCCGATCTGTACCAGTCGTTGCAGATGATGCTGCAGGAGCTGAACGCGCGCCCCGAGTCGATCGAACTCGTCCTCGCCTCCGGTCTGCTGACCCTGTCGGGCGCCGGACCGGACCACGGTGTCCAGACCCACCTGGTCACGCAGTCCGCGAGTATTCACCGCGATCCGCGCACCGGCGACCTGCTGGTGCGGCTGATCGCCGGCTCCCAGCCCCGGCTCGAAGACTCCCAGTTGTTCACCGGACTCGACGTCTACGACAGTGCGCACGCGATGTCGTTGCAGAAACAACTGCAGGACACCGCGACGTCGCCGCTGAGCGACGGCGTCCGCACCCTGCTCGCGGAGTGGGCGCCGAAGTCGCTGATGACGCCTGTCACCATTCGGGACGGCGTCCGGCAGCCCGACGCAGACGCGGACGGAACCCTCACACTGTCGCCGGCTCTGGTCCTGCGCAAGCGCAGTGCGTTCGCCCTGGTTCAGTACTACGAACAGATGATCTCCCACCTCGAACGCGACGGTGCGACGGTGCCGCTCGGTCTCGCGCAGCTGGTCGAGGCGATCGAACCGGTCGACCGGCTGGCGTGGCTCGAGCGCACCGGCGCCGCCACCTCGTCGACTCTCGCCGAGGACCCGCTCTTCCCGCTTCCGGCCAACGCCGAGCAGTCGCAGATCATCGAGCGGCTCGGCGGCGACAGCGGAGTGGTCGTCGAGGGCCCGCCCGGCACGGGCAAGACCCACACGATCGCCAACCTGGTGTCGGCGCTGCTCGCGCGGGGCCAGCGGGTGCTCGTCACGAGCGAGAAGGCGCAGGCCCTCCGGGTGCTGAGGGACAAGCTCCCGCCCGAGATGCAGGAACTGTGCGTCTCCATCACCGATCTGTCCCGGGGCGGCTCGGACGAGCTCACCCGGAGTGTGGCGACGATCGCCGAGCGGAAGTCGTCGTTCAATCCGCACAGCGAGGGCCAGAAGATCGCCGACCTGCGGGCCCAGCGGGACGAGGCCGTGCAGAAGCGAGCCGTCGTGCTCGAGCAGGTGAAGGCGCTGCGCGAGTCCGAGACCTACCACCACGACACCGTCGCGGACGGGTACGAGGGCACGGCCGCCACCATCGTCCGCAAGGCCATGGGCCTCCAGGACGCCTACGAGTGGCTCCCCGGTCCGCTGCTGAGCGAACAACCGCCCCTCGTCGGCACCGAGGTCGAGACGCTGCGCCGGCTGTGCGTGACGGCGTCGCCCGATCGTGCGCAACGCTCCCGTCAGACCCTTCCCGCGCTCGACTCGCTGCTGCCCAACCGCGCCGAGCTCGAACGGCTCTGCTCGCGGGCGTCGACCAGCATCCCGATCGACACCCCGCAGTCGGCGCAGCTGCTGGAGGTCCTCGGTGGCGTCGACCCCGAGACCGCATACATCGTGCGCCGGCACTGCAAGGAACTGCAGGCGCGCGCCCACGACGTTCTCGACCTGGACGGCCAGTTCCAGACCCTCGCCGACACGGTCCTCTCCGGCCGCGCGACCCACCTGTGGGGCCGACTCGACGCCCTGCCCGCGATCGTCGAGGCCGCCGCGGCCGCCGACCGCTACATCGGCGCGCACGACGTCCAGTGCTCCGTCATGACCAGGCCCGCGCTGCAGGCGGTGGGCGCGCTCGCCGTCGCGATGGAATCCGGTGCCGTCGAGTGGAAGGCGCGCTTCCGGCGCAGTGAAGAGCAGAAGGCCGTCGAAGAACTCGGCATCGACGCCGTCGTCGACGGTGTGCCCGCCACGACCGCCGCCGCGGTGCGGCTGGTGACCGAGCACCTGCGCGCCCACGACGCAGCGCAGACCGCCGCCACACTGCTCGTCGATCTCCGGATTCCGGTGGACATGAACGGGTCTCGTGCCGTCCAGGTCGACAGCCTCAACATGATCGTCGGCCGGGTGGCCCGCGTGCGCGCCCTCCTCGTCGCCCGCGACGCGCTCGCCCGTGAACTGTTCGCGCTGTCGCCGAACGCGCCGCGGATCCGCAACCTCGCCGACGCCACAGCGGTGGCCGGGGCTGCGGAGGCCATCACCACGCGTGCCGACGTGGACGATGCGCGGGCAGCACTCGACGCCATCGTCTCCGCCGTGTCCACCGAGGTCGACGCGGGACCCTCGCCGGAAGGCACCGCCCTGGTGGCGGCGCTCGACCAGGCAGACAACGCGGCCCTCTCGGACGCCCTCACCCGCTACGCGATCGCGCGTGTCGAGCAGCAGGACCAGCGGCTCTTCGACGAACTGTCCGAACGACTCTCACCCGTCGCCCCGGCCCTGTACGAGTTGGTGCGCCGGACGGCGGCGCTCACCGAGTGGGACGAGATGAGCTGGCAGATGTCGGAGGCCTGGGCGTGGCGCCGTGCCCGCCAATGGGTCACCGAGCAGCACCGGGCCGGTCGAGAGCAGGAACTGGAAGCGGAACTCAACGCCGTCGACGCGGACCTCGCACACCTGACGGCACGGCTCGCCGCGGCCACCGCGTGGCGCGACTGCCTCGAACACCTGACGGCCGATCAGGTCCGGGCACTGCAGACGTACCGCGAGCACATCTCGAGCATCGGCGCGGGCGCCGGCAAGTACGCCGAGAAGTACCGCAGCGCAGCACGTTCCGCGATGGGTGAGGCGCAGGGTGCGGTCCCCGCGTGGGTGATGCCGCTGCAGCAGGTGCTCGCGTCCATCCCGCCCGTGCCGGGCAGCTTCGACGTCGTCATCGTCGACGAGGCCAGCCAGGCCGACATCACCAACCTGTTCCTGCTGTGGCTGGCGCCGCGGGTGATCGTCGTCGGCGACGACAAGCAGTGCGCACCCGCCGACATCCCCACCAACGGCACTCTCGACGACGTGTTCACCCGGCTCGACGCCTACCTGCCGGACCTGCCCGAATACGTGCAGGCCACGCTCACGCCGCGGTCGAGCCTGTTCTCGATCCTGCGCACCAGCTTCGGGCAGGTGGTCCGGCTCCGCGAGCACTTCCGCTCGATGCCCGAGATCATCAACTGGTCGAGCACCCAGTTCTACGGTGAGCTGCCGCTCGTCCCGGTGCGGCAGTTCGGTGCGGATCGGCTTCCGCCGCTGAAACATACGTACGTATCCGATGCCGCCGTGTCGGGTCGGGATTCGAACCTGACCAACCATGTCGAGGCCGCCGCCCTCGTCGACCAGCTCGTCGAATGCCTCGTCGACCCCCGCTACGACGGCAAGACGTTCGGAATCGTCGTGCTGCAGGGACAATCCCAGGTCGACGCCATCCGCACCGAACTCGTCAAGCGCATCGGCATCGAGCAGTGGGAGCAGCGGCGACTGCGGGTCGGGACACCGCCGGACTTCCAGGGCGACGAACGGAGCGTCGTCTTCCTGTCGATGGTCGTGGCGCCCGAGCAGAACTTCGCACCGCTGACCGCGAACCAGTACAAGCGGCGGTTCAACGTCGCCGCGTCACGGGCGCAGGACCAGCTGTGGCTGTTCCACTCCGTCACCGTCGACGAACTGAAGCGGGCCGACCTGCGCAACTCCCTGCTCAGTTACATGATGTCGACGTCGCCGGCCCCCGCCGACCCGATGCCGCAGGACGTCGACCGCGACGTGCGGATTCCGCCGTTCGACAATCTGCTCGAGCAGCGAGTGTTCAACGACATCGCCGAACGCGGCTATCACGTCAATTCGCAAGTCGAGGTGAACAATCGGCGTATCGACCTCGTCGTCACCGGCGGCACGATGAGGCTCGCCGTCGAATGCGACGGCGACGCCTTCTCGACCACCCCGGAACAGCGGATCGCGGACCTCGAACGGGAGCAGGAACTCAAGCGGTGCGGCTGGACGTTCTGGCGGGTCCGCGAGTCGGAGTATTATCTCGACCCGAAGACCGCACTGTCGAGCCTGTGGGACACGTTGGACAACCTGGGCATCGCGCCGCACGCGGTCGACCACGCGCTCGCCATCGAAGCCTCCGCCACCGAACGGGCGGCGCGCGCCGCCGCCGCGTCCGAGCGCGGAAAGCACGCCGCCCCCGCCCTGTGAGTACTTGTTAACGTGCGGCGGTTAATAAGCCTGGATGCACCGATTCGGATGGGTCCGTGGGTGGGTCGTAACGGCGAAATGCCCTGTCGTAGTGAAAGAATTGAACTTCTCACAGAAACAATTCGGCCACGACGAAGGGCATCT
>SEEV01000929.1 GCA_004211695.1 Rhodococcus sp. (in: high G+C Gram-positive bacteria) | reverse complement strand
TTGTGGTTGAGGCCCACCAAGGTGACGTCGTTGCGTTCGCCGGCGGCACCGTCGGCGCCGGGAAGGTATTTCGGGACGATGAACAGCGAGATGCCCTTGACACCCGGGCCGCCGCCCGGTGTCTTGGCCAGCACCAGGTGCACAATGTTCTCGGTGAGTTCGTGGTCGCCTCCGGAGATCCACATCTTGGTTCCGGTGACCCGGTAGCTGCCGTCGTCCTGCGGTACCGCGCGGGTGGTGATGTCCGCCAACGAGGATCCGGCCTGCGGCTCGGACAGGCACATGGTGCCGAACCAGCGCCCCTCGAGCATCGGACGGACGTAGTCGTCGATCTGCTGCTCGGTGCCGTACTCGGCGAGCAAATTCGCGTTGGCGATCGTCAGGAACGGATAGGACGAGGTGCTGGCGTTAGCCGCTTGAAACCAGGCCATCGCCGCCCGCGCCACCGTGGTGGGCAACTGCATCCCGCCGACGCTCTCGTCGAATGACCCGGCGATCAAACCGGCCGCCGCGTAAGCGTCGAGCGCCGCCTTGACCTCCGGAATCATCTCGACGGTGCCGTCCGGGCGCATGGTCGGCTCGTTCGCGTCGGCCGTCTTGTTGTGGGGGGCGAAATGCTTGTGCGCAAGGTCCGCACTGAGGTCGAGCACCGCGTCGAAGGTGTCCTTCGAATGTTCGGCGAAGCGTTTACGCGAGGTCACCGCGACGACGTCGAGCCACTCGTAGAGCAGGAAATCGAGATCGCGGCGAGAAAGTACATCAGTCATGAGAATCAGTTCCGTTCAAAGGTGAGCTCGCTCAGATGGAGATGCCGCCGTCGACCGGGAGGACGACGCCGGTGACGTAGCCGGCTTCCTCCGACGCGAGAAAGGCGATGGCGTCGGCCATCTCGGCGGGATCGGCGAACCGCGAGATCGGACCGGTGACCTCGGCGATCTTCTCCTTCGGAATGGAGGCGGTCATCCGGGTCGCAGCGTTCGGGGAGATCGCATTCACGGTGACCCCGAACGCGGCGAGTTCCTTGGCGGCGGTCTTGGTGAATCCGATGATCCCGGCCTTCGCGGTGGCGTAGTTGGCCTGCCCGCGGTTGCCACGTAGCCCGGTGTAGGAGGTGATGTTGACGACCCGCCCGAATTCCTGGCTCCGGAAATGCGGCACACAGGCCCGGGTGAACCGAAACGTGCCGCCCGCGTGGACATTGAGGACCTGGTCCCAGTCCTCGTCGGTCAGCTTCCACAGCACCTTGTCGCGCAGGATCCCG
>SEEV01000390.1 GCA_004211695.1 Rhodococcus sp. (in: high G+C Gram-positive bacteria) | reverse complement strand
CTTCCGCTGGACCAGGTCGGGCGGGAACGAGGCGTTCGGGTCGACGACAGTGGTGGCCATGTGGAAAGTCCGGGGGCTGATCCCCGAGAGGCCGATCTCGGCCATGACCTTGGCCACTGTCTTCTCCGTGACGACTTCGCCGGCGGCACGCAGGTCTGCAGTGATCCGCGGGGCACCGTACACACCGTCGGAGGCACGGTGAAAGTCGACGATCTTGACGGCAAGGTCCGCTCGTCGTTGCCGTCGTGGAGTCAATTCGGTTGCAGTGTAACGTTTATGGTGTTCGTAGTATCCGGAGGTCGACACACTCAGCAGGCGCGTCATACGGGTAATCTCGGTGTCGGCGCACTCCATGGCCAAGGCATGTCTGATTTTCTTTTGCGGCCGTGCCGGCCTCACCCAGTTCGGTGAGCGCGGTTAAAACGGCCGACGGTAGGTGTTTGGAGCATGTCGGCGCCGAGTCCTTCGGCGCGGCGCGCGGGAGCCTGTCCGCCGAGCGCGAGCGGCAGCACTGTCGTTGAGCGTCGCGGCGAGTGTGGTCTCGATCTGAATGTTGACAGGTTTCCTTTCCTGTCACTCGCTACGCATGTCCCGTCCGGGTAGTGGCGAGCACGATCATGGCGGCCAGGATCGCCAGACCCGCGTAGCCGAGGGCGATTGGGTCAAGCTCGAGGGCGATGGACAGCCGCCCAGCGATCAGGCTGGGGATGGCGGCACCACTGTAGGAAAACAGGTGCACCGTTGACATGAGTCCGGCGCGCACGGCCGGTCCGGTGCGGGCAAGAAGGGCCCGCCTGGATCCGGTGGAGGACGCTTCCTGGGCGGTACCGGCGATATTGCCGCAGACGATCACCGTGGTCATGGTGCCGGTGTTCAGGCCGGGACGGCGAAGGCGAACACGACGATCCCGGCGCGCTGTGCGGTCAGCGGGGCGAACCTGCCGGTGAGCGGTCCGCCGAAGGCGTAAGGGGCCAGGAAGGAGGCGAATACGATCCTGGCGATCAGGGTGTTCGTGGTGTCGAGGTTCTGCGCGGAGATGGTTGGGCTGAACGCCTGGTAGAAGCCGTCGAGTGCCCAGGTTCCACAAAATACGGCGATCGCCGCGGGCAGCAACTCGGCCGCCCCAGGATCCTCAGCTAGCAAAATCAATCAACTCTCGACTCTGCGTGCGCAGGAAGCTTTTCGACTTCCCGGATCCTCGAGCGCTTGCACAGCTGCCGGTTCCTGGAACGGTGAACCTGCCGTGTCACGTGTTCTGCGAAGCCGTACCCGCGGACCATTCAAAGCGAGTGCCGCAAAGCCGCCAGTGGAAGGGGATTGGTAGTCAGAGATTTCGTCGTGATGCAGCGTGTTCATCGAAGAAAGTCGTCAGGCGCTCGGTGAAGACGCCATTGTCGTCGCCGGTGATCATGTGCCCAGCGTCGACTTCGGCCAGCTCGCCGTGCGGAATTCGGTTCATGAGATCGGCGGCACTGTCTGCGCTGACCATGCCCGACCGAGTTCCGCGGACGAGGAGCGTCGGTACCGAAATTCCCGACGCAGCACGGTTGAGTCGTTCAGTGCTCGAATTCTCTGGGTCCGTGCCGAACTCCAGGAACTTGGGATCCCAGTGCCAATACCATCGCCCATCGTCACGTTGCCGAAGATTCTTTCTGAGGCCCTGAGGATTCCGCTTCGTGCCGCCGGGACGGTATGCGTCGATCGCGGCTGCAGCTTCGTCGAGCGAGCGGAATCCGTCTGGAGCTGCGCCGAGGAAGGACTGCACGCGCTGCTGCTCGGCGCGGTTGATATTTGGCGCGATGTCGACGAGTGCCACTGCCGAACACATCGAAGGGTTCTCACCTTCGGCCGTAAGGATGGTACGTCCTCCGAGTGACGCCCCGACTACAGCCCGCGGTGTTTCCAACTGGTCGAGGATCTCGCGGAGATCCGCGACGAAGTCGTCTAGCCGGTACTGGGCGGTCCAGGCGCTGTCACCGTGCCCGCGAGCGTCGACGGTGATCGCGGTCCACCCTGCAGCGGCTAATCGCTCGGCTGTTCGTGCCCACGAATG
Source organism: Rhodococcus sp. (in: high G+C Gram-positive bacteria) (assembly GCA_004211695.1). Taxonomy (GTDB): domain Bacteria; phylum Actinomycetota; class Actinomycetes; order Mycobacteriales; family Mycobacteriaceae; genus Rhodococcus_F. Next base: position 4,044 of record SEEV01000390.1, on the reverse strand, counting down.
CCGGGTCTGTCCTCCGCCGTGCAGGAACAGCACAGATCCGCGTGGGTTGGCTGGACACCAGCGATCACCGACCATCGTGTTCCGGTCAGCGCCGACGAAGTCGATGCGCTCGGGACTGATCACGTTCAGGCGACTCATGAGTCTACGATACCGAGCAACCTCGGAAAGTACATGATGTGTAATGCGAAATGGTGCATGCACCATGCGTCGGGCGGCGCGAGTGCGCGGGCCCGTTGGCAGTCGATTTGAAGTCTTGCAAGGCCGCTACCTGCTGTTATAGGAACTGCTACGTGGGCACGTCAACCACTGCCTATTGCCGTGACGCGATTCCGGTGGCTTACTTAATGTGACGCACAGCATTTATTCGGACGTGTGCGATCTTATTCACAGGAGGACTCGTAACATCATGGCCGCTGCTCCACCTAGTACGAACCTACCCTCCGAAGCCCAAGCCAAGACGCACCCTTCCCTCAAGGGAAAGAGCCTGCGGACCGCTTGGGGACTGACCGGCATGCTAGTGGTGCTGTACATCCTCAACGCGTCCGACAAAGCAGTGTTCGGACTCATCGCGCAGCCGCTCCGCGAGGAACTGCATTTGAGTTCGTCGCAGATCGGGCTTACCGGCAGTGCCTTCTTCCTTGCCTACGCCGTCGGCGGCTTCTTCGCGGGCCCGCTCAACCGGATGATGAGTCTGCGATGGGCTATCGCAATCCTTGCCATCACTTGGGGGGCGGTGATGCTCCCGCTGGTTGTGTGGGCGTCATTCGCGGTACTCCTGCTGAGTAGGTTGTTGCTCGGCTTTTCGGAGGGGCCCACATCGGCGTTGTTGCACACCGCTGCGTACTCGTGGCATCCACCGGCACGGCGCGGCCTACCGGGGGCGCTGATCACGTCAGGGGCGACGATTGCCAAGATCGCGGTCGTGCCGGCGATGGCTGTGATCCTTGCGATGTACGGGTGGCGCGCGACGATTGTTGTGCTCGCGGCGATGACTGTCGTGTGGTGTGTTCCGTGGCTGGCGACCTGGCGTCCGGGCCCGTACCTGTCAACCGGAAAGCACACATCATCTGCCGGCGGGACATCTGACGTCGATACGGTGCCGTGGCGTCGTATCCTCACTACGCGGACATTTGTTGTGTCGGGATGCGTCGCGGCCAGTGCCTACATCCTCATCACTGTGGTACTGACCTGGCTTCCGTCGTATTTCGAAACCGGTCTCGGATACTCCCGCCTGGAGTCGGGCACGCTGTTCGCCATACCGAGCGTTGTCGGGCTCGTCACTCTGGTCGGCGGATCACTGCTCAGTGATCGCGCTGTCGCACGAGGAGTTTCGATTCGGCTTGTACGAGTGATCCTGCCGTGCGCAGGGGTGATGGTGAGCGGCGTGCTACTGATGAGCCTGCCGTGGCTCGGCTCGCCCGCGCTCGCCGTAGCGGCCGTATCGCTCGCGTACGGCCTCGTTATTGCAATCTTCCCGCTCATCAACACCGCCGTCGTCGAAACCTGTCCGCCCGCCCAGATCGCGGGCACGCTCGGTGCATTCCTCGCGATCCAGTCGCTCGGTGGGGTCGTGGGACCATGGGCGACGGGCCTCCTTCTCGACGCGTCGGCAACCAAGGTCGACGGTTACACCACGGCGTTTCAACTCATCGGGCTGATCTCGGCGATCTGCGCCGCTGCCGCGATCATCGCAGTCGACCCGATTCGCGACAGGGTGAGCCCGTCCCGGTGACCGTCCTCCTCATCCAGGAGAACCTATGTGTGGCACCCCTCCTTGCCCTTGCCGTCGCGGGCGAGGGCAAGGAACGCCTCAGCGGCGGGCGTGAGTCGCGCCTCGTCGTATACCAGTCCAAACCGGCGGAGCACCGGAGGTTCGATGGGGCGAAGGACAACGAGTCCGAGTGCGGTCTCGGCCGTACTGCGATCAACGATCGCGCCCCCGACGCCGGCTGCGACAAGCGGGACGAGTGCCTCTCGGTGCTCGGTTAGGGTTGCGACGCGCGGCCGGCTTCCCCGGGAGCGCAGAGTCGTCCCGACTTGGCGGGAGAGCGTGTGCGTCTCGGGAACGAGCACCATGGGTAGGTCGGGGAGGCTGGTAAGGTCCACCGGACCCGGCGGGAGATCGACCTCAGACGGATAAATAGCGACAAACTCCTGTTCACCCAAGGGAAGCACGGCCAGTGCGTCATCTACCACAGGTAGATGCATGACAACCGCGTCCACGGCGCCGTTGCGGACGACGTCCGTAGCGCGTGGGTGATCATCGTGCATATCTGTGAGGCGCAGTTCGACGCGCGGATGGCGGGTGTAGAACCTGGCAATGAGATCCACCACTGAGTCGGCGAGAGCGGGAAAGACCGCAATGTCAAGGTGTCCCCCGAGATCACCGGAGTTAGGTGCGAGAACGTCTGGCCAGTTCGACATGTTGCGCATCAGCCGACGACTCGGCCCGAGCAGGGCGCGACCGGCAGCGGTGAGCGTCAGGCCACCGCCCATTCGAAAAAAGAGCGGTGCACCGAGTTCACGTTCGAGCGCCCTGATCGACTGGGAGAGTGTTGGTCGCGCGGTGTCGAGCGCTCGGGCAGCGGCGGCGACCCCGCCGTGATCAGCGATGGCGAGGAAATATTCGATCTGCCTCATTTCCATGGGATTTACGCTATCCAATCGTCGATCTAGGCTGTTCGGACGCGAGTGCTACGAAGGCAGTAGCGGCTGGAGACAACGGCTCAGCTCGGGCGAACAGAGCGGGCGTGCGGTACAGGAACGGGTGGAGAGACACCACCACTGCGTTCGGGACGTACTTTTCGGCGACATGCCGCGACAGCAGGGTCACCCCCGCACCCCGAGAGACAAGTCCCCACAATGCGGTCGGATTAGAGCAGTTCACGACCACACGCGGTGTCTTCTTGGTACCGATCGTCTGCCGAAGCATCGTCGCGGTAGCGCGATCCCCGAGGTCGAAGATGAGCGGAAGGTCAGCGACGGATTCGCGGGGGAGCGGAGCGGGCAGCGATCCGAGTATCCCCGGCACAGCCGTAAGAACGACCTCGTGCGCGGGCAACGGGATGGCAGTGAGTCCCTCGGTGTCGTGCGCTTCGTACCCGATGGCAAGCTCTGCGGCGCCGTGGCGAACCAGTTCCCTAGCATCTTCCGACGATTTCGCCGTCAGGACGTTAACAAGAATGTTGTCGTAGGCTTTTCGAAAACGGTGAACCAATTCGACGAGTGGTTCGACCGAGAATACGGCATGGGTGACGATGTCCAGCCGTCCCGATCGCAGGTCTCGCACGGCATGCACGGCCAGTCGCGCCCGGTCGAGGTCGGCAAGCAGTTCACGTGCGGCGGGCGCGAAACGCTCACCCGCCGCTGTCAGGCAAACAGGATGCGCCGACCGATCGAAGAGTTCGGTCCCGAGACGACGCTCGAGAGTACGAATCGCTTGTGAGAGCGAAGGTTGCGCGAGATAGAGCGCGTCGGCCGCGCGCGAGAAGCCACCCTCTTCGGCGACTGCGAGAAAGTAACGCAGCTGGTATGCATCGATTCGGCGACCGGCTAGCGACACGACGCGGGATGTCTCTGTTTTGTCCGGCATGTCATACCTTCCCTCTTGTGCATCCGCGCCAATACGGCTGACTTTGCCGTGCGCGTTCCTCACTCGCGGGCGGTTGAGGAACGCGCACTACACAGTCAGGCGTTGACGTTCTCGAACACGGCTGCGATGCCTTGCCCGCCGCCGATGCACATCGTCTCGATGCCGTAGCGGGCCTGGCGCCGGTCCAGTTCACGAAGCAGATTGGCCAGGATACGACCGCCGGTGGCGCCGACGGGGTGCCCTAGAGAGATGCCGGATCCGTTGACGTTGAAACGGTCTCGCATGTCGGACTCGTCGAACCTCCACTCCCGCGCGCACGCCAGCACCTGCGCCGCGAACGCCTCGTTGATCTCGAGGAGATCGATGTCGTTGAGGGTGAGCTTCGCCCGGGTGAGGGCCTTGTCGACGGCCGGGACCGGGCCGATGCCCATCCGGTTCGGCTCCACCCCGGC
>SEEV01000389.1 GCA_004211695.1 Rhodococcus sp. (in: high G+C Gram-positive bacteria) | reverse complement strand
ATCGTCGAAGCCGACGCCCGCCAACTCCGCGGCCGGCGACGGCGGATACCGCTGAGTGTCGAGCGGATCACCTTCACCCATCGGACGGACTACTCACCCCGCCGGCTCGTCGTTCCCGCGCACTGGACCCGACGGCACGACCAGCACACATGCAACCGTGAACTCACCTCTCGATGGCGTGCTCTCAAGGATATCGCTGACACTCCGGGCGCACGGAATCGCTGCACTATGCAATGTGACCGGCACCTCGACGTTGGACGGCGACTGTGATTCCTCGCCGGACTCACACGCCGAGACGGCGACGACTTCGTCGACGCGCTGGATTACGTCGGACTCGACCTGTTTCCCCGACGTCTTCCGGCCGGTCGGCGACCACGACATCGGGGACGCCATGTCGGGTCTGATTACGCACCCAAGCCGGCATACCACCGGTTCCGGGACCTGATCGCGCGGTATCGAGCCCGGTCAGCCCGTCCCGAACGTCCCCTCGAGACGGTTCCGGGACCCGGGGTGGACGAGCCGGGCGGCGCTGACGAGTCCTCGCGACGACCACGTGCGACGCCGGATCATCAGGCACGGTTCGGCTCGCTCGATGTGGAGGAGCCGGCATTCCTCGGGTGACGCGAGGATCGCTTCGACGACGTGCTCGCCCCTCGTCAGCGGAGCCTCCACGCTCAGATAGTGATTGGGCGTCTGCTGGGTGAAGTCCTGATCGAGATACCCGGGCGCCTCGGCGGGATTGACGAACCGATCTTCGAGCTGGATGGGTGTGTCGTCCTCGTAGTGGATCATCAGAGAGTGGAACACCTTGCCGCGGATGGAGTCCCGGATGAAGGCGTTGGCCGGATCGGCATCTTCCTCACGCACGTACACCACTTCGGTTCGGTGGCGGTGTCCGCGCTGCTGGATCTCGTCCGCGATGTTCTTGACCTCGAACAGCGGCGACGCCGTCTTCGTGGCCGCCACGAACGTGCCCACACCCATCAGACGCACCACGAGACCCTCGGCGCTGAGTTCGCGCAGCGCACGGTTGATGGTCATGCGGGACAGACCCAGCGCGTTCACCAGCTGGTTCTCGGAGGGCAGCTGGTCGCCTTCCTGCCAGCGGCCGGCGTTGATCTGCGACACGATCAGGTGCTTGACGCGTTCGTACGCCGGGGCAGACTCCGTCCCCGGTCCGTTGTACAACGCAGCAAGCTCCGCGTCGACTACTGCGATCTCCACCACTGGCACCATTCCTCTGCGACACCGATGAACTTCCCGTGCAGTCGGCCGTTGCAGTCTATCGGCCGACTGCACGGGTAAGCCGTAATCGCGCGGTGCGCGCGATGTCACCTCACCATGCTGCGCAATTGCCGGGTCGCGACGGAGAGGGCCGCCAGGTCGTGCTCGCCCGATTCCGTGACGGCGTCGAGCGTGTGACGTGCCCGCGCCAGCCGGGCCGCATTGCGGTCTTCCCACTCCCCGATCTTCTGCTCTGCCGTGTCGACGGCTTCACTGCCGGCGATCACGTCGAGGCACAGTGCCCGGACCGTGTCGTACAGCTCGTCGCGCAACGACAACCGGGCCAGCGCGTTCCACCTGGTTTCCCGGCCCAGCTGCGAGACCCCCACCAGGAGGTGCACCAACCCGAGGCACTCGCCGAGCCGGTAGTACACCTGCGCCACCTCACGGGGATCGCGTTGGGTGATGTCCGCGATCTCGACGATGTCCAGCAGCGCGAACCGATCCAGGAGCAGTTGCACCCGCTCGGCCAGGTCCGCGGGAACAGCGCGAGCCACCAGCGCGGCGGTGCGACTCCGGAGATTCTCCGCGTCCTCGCCGCAGAGCCAGCCCGCGACCTGCGGTGTCAGGTCCGCGACGCGGTCACGGAATCGGCTGATCTCCGCCCCCACCGCGAGCGGCTGGGGCCGCCGGGTCAGCATCCACCGCGACGCCCGGTCGAGCAGCCGGCGGGTGAACAGCGTCAGTTCGTCCGACAGGGCGGCGTCGAGCCCGGCGTCCCGGATGTCGTTCCAGAGGGACGGCAGGTCGAACACCGCCGAGACCACCGCGAACGCCCGCACCGCGTCGGCGCTGCTCGCGCCCGCCTCCTCCCCCAGCCGGAAGGCGTAGGTGATGCCGCCGTTGTCGACGACGTCGTTGGTGAGGACCGTCGCGACGATCTCCCGGCGCAGCGGATGTTCGCCGATGGCGTCGCCGAAGGACTCCCGCAGCTCGAGCGGGAAATAGCCAGCGAGGGCGTCCGCGAAGGCGGGGCTGTCGGGCAGGTCTCCGGACAGGAGGTCCGACTTCAGGCCCAGCTTGACGTGCGCCATGAGCGTCGCGAGTTCGGGCGACGTGAGGCCCGTCTCGGAGCGTTCCCGGGCGGCGATCTCCTTCCGGGACGGCAGGACCTCGATGGCCCGGTCCAGCCCGTGGCGACCTTCGAGGTGCGCGATGAGCCGCCCGTGCACCGTGATCGACATGGCGGCGTCGGCGCGGGCCGTGCCCAGGACGTCGTTCTGGGCGACGTTGTCGGCGAGCACCAGTGCCGCCACCTCCCCGGACATGTCGGCGAGCAGTTCCGCGCGATCGTCCGAGGCGAGGCGCCCACCGCTGACCAGGGCGTCGAGCAGGACCTTGATGTTGACCTCGTGGTCGGAGCAGTCGACGCCGGCGGAGTTGTCGAGAGCGTCGGTGTTGATGCGCCCGCCGGCTCGGGAGAATTCGATGCGGCCCAGTTGGGTGAAGCCGAGGTTGCCGCCCTCACCGACCACGCGGGCGCGGAGGTCGGCGCCGTCGACGCGGACGCCGTCGTTGCCCTTGTCTCCCACGTCCAGATGGGTTTCGGTGCCCGCCTTCACGTATGTTCCGATTCCGCCGTTCCACAGCAGATCCACCGGTGCCTCCAAGATCGCGCGAACGAGATCCGGTGGGGACAGTTCGGTGGTCCCGGGGCTCAGTCCGAGTGCGCGCCGCGCCTCCTCGCTGATCGGAACACTCTTCCTCGACCGTTCCCACACGCCGCCGCCAGCGCTGATCAGGCCGGGGGCGTAGTCCGCCCACGACGATCTCGGCATCGCGAAGAGCCGTTCCCGCTCCGCGAACGAGGTGGCGGCGTCGGGATTCGGATCGAGGAACACGTGCCGGTGGTCGAACGCGGCGACGAGCCGGATGTGCGGGCTCGCGAGCATGCCGTTGCCGAACACGTCGCCGCTCATGTCGCCGACCCCGACGGCCGTGAACTCCTCCGACTGGGTGTCGACACCCAGTTCCCGGAAGTGCCGCTTCACGCTCTCCCACGCACCCTTGGCGGTGATGCCGAGCGCCTTGTGGTCGTAGCCGACGGATCCGCCCGACGCGAAGGCGTCACCGAGCCAGAATCCGTATTGTGCGGCAACGTCGTTCGCGATGTCGGAGAACGTCGCCGTGCCCTTGTCCGCGGCGACGACGAGATACGTGTCGTCGCCGTCGTGCCGCACCACCCGCGGCGCCGGGATCACGGTTCCGCTCGCGAGGTCGACGTTGTCGGTGAGGTCCAGCAGTCCGCTGATGAAGCTGCGGTAGCAGCGGACTCCCTCGGCGCGTTGCGCGTCCCGATCCCGCTGCGGGTCGCCGGTGGAGGCCGGCGGACGTGCGACGACGAATCCGCCCTTCGCACCGACGGGCACGATCACCGAGTTCTTCACCGCTTGCGCCTTCACCAGACCGAGCACTTCGGTGCGGAAGTCCTCCTTGCGGTCGGACCACCGCAGGCCTCCCCGCGCCACGGCGCCGAAGCGCATGTGCACGCCCTCGACCCACGGTGAGTAGACGTAGATCTCGAACCGCGGTCGCGGCTGCGGCAGTTCCGGGATCCGCTGCGGATCGAACTTGAACGAGAGGACGTCGCGTTCGCTGCCCCGGTTCACGTAGCGGTTGGTGCGCAACGTCGCCAGGACCACGTTCAGGTAGGCGCGCAGGATGCGGTCGGCGTCGAGGCCGAGCACGTCGCCGATCGCCGTTTCCAGCGCGGCGATCACCTCGCCGCACTCCGCCGTGCCGTCCGGGTCGAACCTCGCGGCGAACAGCCGGATCAGTTCCTGCGAGATGGCGGGATGATCACCGAGGACGCTCGCGATGTGGTTCTGGCTGTACGGGAATCCGCCCTGCCGGAGGTAGCGTCCGTAGGCCCGCAGCACCTCCACCTCACGCCAGTCCAGGCCCGCGCGGAGTACCAGTTCGTTGAAGGTGTCCGTCTCGGCCCGCGACTCCCACGCCGCGGCGAACGTCTCGGTGAATCGTCGCGGCAGCCCGTCGTCCACCGCCCCCGACGCCGTGTAGCGAATCCCGAATTCGTACATCCAGCAGACTGTTCCGCGACTGTTCGCGACCGTGTACGGGCGCTCGTCGAGCACCGCGACACCGAGGCTCTGCAGGATCGGCAGAACGTCGCTGAGGGAGGCGGGGGCGCCGCCGACGAAGAGGGTGAAGCGCCAGTCTGCCTCGTTCGCCTCGAGCCGCGTTTCGCTCGCGCCGTCCGTCAGTCTCTCGAACACCGCCAGATCCGCATGCGCGCGCCGGGCATCGAAGTCGTGCCGGTACCCCTCGGGGAAGTGGTCCGCATAGTGCGCGAGGAGGTTGCGTTCCACCGCGACGGAATCGCCGCGGAACCGGTCTTCCCACGTCCGGCAGGCGCGGGAGATCCGACGCTGGATGTCCAGGCGACGGGCGTCCGTCACCTCGGTTCCCGCCGGGACCCGCATCGTGAAGTGCACCATAGCCAGCGGGTACTCGGACACATTGGTGGTGTATTCGACGGCGGTGCCGCCCAGTTCGTCCAAGAGCACCTGCTGGGCCGCCAGACGGGTGCGGGTGTTGTACCGATCGCGGGGAATGAACACCAGCGCCGACATGCTGTCGCCGACCGCGTCCGCGCGCAGGAACAGATGAATGTGCTCGCGCGCGGTGATGCCCGCGACCTCGGTGAGGGCCGAATGCAGCGAGTCGGGGCTCGCCGCGAACAACTCGGTCAGCGGCAACGCCTGCACGACCTGCAGCACGGCCTGCCCGGAGAAGGAGCCGATGTCGAAACCGGACCGGTCGAGCAGGGCCCGCACCCGGCGTCCGGCACCCGGAATGTCCAGGACGTTCTCGTGCCTGCCCGCGGGGGTGAACGCGCCGACGAAGCGGTGCTCGACGCCTCCGGCCCGAACTCCGACCACCGACGGATACGACGAGCGGTGCACGGACACCGGAAGCGCGGCCTGCCCGATCGCGAGGACGGGTCCGGATTCCGTGGCCGGCGGTCGATCGCCCTCCCGGTCGTGGAGCACGCCGAGACCCTCCCGGGGTGCGCCGTCGTCGCCGTAACGCGCGTATCCGAGGACGGTGAAGTTGCCCGCCTCGCACCAGCGCAGGAAGTCGGCGGCCTCCCGGAGTTCTTCGGACAGCGGGTCCTGCCCGGACTGCGCGTCGAGGTGATCGGCGACCTGGATCTGGAGTTCACGCATGCGCGCCAGATCCACGTCCACCCGGCGCACGTCGGCGAGGACGGCATCCAACGCGTCGACGAGTGCCGCGACGACGGTGTCCGCGGTGTCGGACCGCAGTCCGACGTGGATCCAGGACTCCGCCGTGCCCGAGTCGGCGGCGGGCAGGAGGTCGGTGAGGTCGCCCGATTCCGCGCGGCGGGCGACGAGCACCGGATGCAGAACCTCGTCGATCGGGGCGCCGACCTTGGCGGCGGTCAGGAGCACCGATTCGACGAGCAGGGCCATGTCGTCGGTGACGATCTGCACTGCGGGCCCGATCCCGCTGGGGTCTGCGGCGTCGATGCCGCGCACCACCGCGGCCCCTGGAATCCGGTGCCGCCCGGTCTGCAGATGGGTGTTCGCGATGCGCTCGCGGGCCTCCGGATCTGCGTCGTCCGCGGAGGGATGACCGGCGGTGCGGAGGTAGAGGTCTCGGAAACGCTGACGCGCGTCCTGATCGGAAAACGGCTGTTCATCGCCCTCGAGCGAGTGTGAGGACGTCGAAATTACTCTCATGTCAGTACCTTCCGTCGGAAGCATCGACACTTCCGACTGGTGCAGTGGCGGGCCGGCACGCCTCTCGGCTGGGTCCGTGGAGAACGCTTGACA